>PNNE01000355.1 GCA_013824055.1 Rhodobacter sp.
GCACCCGCGGCATCACCCGGCGCAATAGGCCTGGGCGGTCTGGCCGAAGCTCTTGTAGCGGTCCCAGAAGGCGTCGTCCGATCTAGACTGCGAGGTCCAGGTCGCATGCGCGGCTTCGGGGTCCTTGAAGAACCTCGCCGCCCGCCGCTGGTCGCCGCCCGACAACGTCATGTCCGCGACCTGCTGGATGCAACCGCACAGCGACCGCTTCCCACCCCGGTCCGAGGCCATGCAGGCCCGCTCGATCGGGCCGGCAATCGCCGCGCCGGGCATTACCACAAACGACGCGGCCACGGCGGCCGCAAACAGGATTGATTTCATATCGCTCTGCCTCTTTCGCCGGGCAAGTCGGGCAGGCGCCCGTCCCAATGCCGGTCATTGTGTAGGCAGGATCATGCCAAGTCCAAGCGAAATTTTCAAGCCGATTCAGTCAGTTGCCGACATCGGCGGGATTCCGCAAGACTTCGTGGCCCTGCGTGATCCTGCCACAACATCGGGTGTCGGCCTGCGGCTCTGCCGCTGCCAGCAGGTGACCGCGCCCGGCAAGACGGCGTCAAGGTGCCGGGCAGCGTGCGCTCGGTGACGTCCGGAGCGTCCTCGAACGCCGCAGGCTCGACCATCCGGACCTGCGGCCCGCCCGTCGTCGGTCCTTGGCTTTCCGCTTCCGCATAAGCCCTTCCCGGCCCCTGCGGCCTAAGCTATATGCGGCGCATGACCGAGCTTTCCCAGATCCGCAACTTCTCGATCGTGGCCCATATCGACCACGGAAAATCCACCCTCGCCGACCGGCTCATTCAGTTGACCGGCACGGTGGCTGCGCGCGACATGAAGGCGCAGATGCTGGACTCGATGGACATCGAACGCGAACGCGGCATCACGATCAAGGCCAACACGGTGCGGATCGAATATCCGGCCAAGGATGGCAAGACCTACATCCTGAATCTGATCGACACCCCCGGCCACGTCGACTTTGCCTACGAGGTCAGCCGGTCGATGCGCGCCGTCGAAGGCTCGCTGCTGGTGGTCGATGCCTCGCAGGGGGTGGAAGCCCAGACCCTTGCCAATGTCTATCAGGCGCTGGACGCGGGGCACGAGATCGTCCCCGTCCTGAACAAGATCGACCTTCCCGCCGCCGAACCCGACCGCGTCAAGCAGAACATCGAGGACGTGATCGGCCTTGACGCCTCGGACGCCATCGAGATCTCGGCCAAGACCGGCCTTGGCATCCCCGAGGTGCTGGAGGCGATCGTCACCCGTCTTCCGGCCCCGAAGGGCGACCGCAACGCGCCCCTGAAGGCGATGCTGGTCGACAGCTGGTATGACGCCTATCTGGGCGTCGTCGTCATGGTGCGGATCATGGACGGCGTGATGAAAAAGGGCGACCGGGTCCGCATGATGCAGACCAACGCGGTCTACGGCATCGACAAGCTGGCGGTCCTGAAACCGCAGATGGTCGACATCGCCGAGCTTGGGCCGGGCGAGATCGGCATCTTCACCGCCTCGATCAAGCAGGTCCGCGACACCAAGGTCGGCGACACGATCACCCATGAACGCCGCGGCTGCGAGGCCCCGCTGCCGGGCTTCAAACCCTCGGTCCCGGTGGTGTTCTGCGGGTTGTTCCCCGTCGACGCCAACGACTTCGAGGCTCTCCGCGACGCGATCGAGAAGCTCTCCCTGAACGACGCCTCGTTCAGCACGGAAATGGAAACCTCGGCCGCGCTTGGTTTCGGCTTCCGCTGCGGCTTTCTGGGCCTTCTCCACCTCGAAGTCATCCGCGACCGGCTGGAGCGGGAATATGACCTTGACCTGATCACCACCGCGCCTTCGGTGGTCTTCAAGCTGTACATGAAAGACGGCGAGGTCATGGACCTGCACAACCCCGCCGACATGCCCGACCTGACCTACGTCGACCATATCGAGGAGCCGCGGATCAAGGCCACGATCATGGTCCCCGACGAATACCTGGGCGATATCCTCAAGCTGTGCCAGGACCGCCGCGGCATTCAGCTGAACCTGACCTACGCCGGCCAGCGCGCGATGGTGGAATACGACCTGCCTCTGGCCGAAGTGGTCTTCGACTTCTACGACCGCCTGAAATCGGTGACCAAGGGCTATGCCAGCTTTGATTATTCCATCTCGGAATACCGCGAGGATCACCTGGTCAAGATGTCGATCCTGGTGAACGACGAACCCGTCGACGCGCTAAGCATGATGGTCCACCGCGACCGGGCCGAGGCGCGCGGGCGTTCGATGGTCGAGAAGCTGAAAGACCTGATCCCCCGCCACATGTTCAAGATCCCGATCCAGGCGGCCATCGGCGGCCGCGTGATCGCCCGCGAGACCCTGTCCGCGATGCGCAAGGACGTGACCGCCAAGTGCTACGGCGGCGACGCGACCCGGAAGAAGAAGCTCTTGGAGAAGCAGAAGGCGGGCAAGAAGAAGATGCGCCAGTTCGGCAAGGTCGAGATCCCGCAGGAAGCGTTCATCGCGGCGCTGAAGATGGACAGCTAACTTCTAAGTCGCTGTATCAACCTCTTTTCCTGCTTCGGGCACGGAGCATTGCTCCTTGGTCCGAAGCGTTCCTTGCTGGCTTCTTGGCGAGCGCAAGGGAATTAGGCAAGGGTGCGCTACTGCGCACCCCGACCTACCGGCAAACCCCAAGGTCATCGCAGAACACCCCGGCGGCGCCACCAATCACCGCCCCCGTAACCGCGTTCCCGCCGGTCACGTCGGCGATCACCGCGCCGCCAGCGGCTCCGGCAAGGCCGCGCTCGGTGTCGGTGGTCAGGCACCCCGACAGGGCAACGGTACAGGCCAGCAGGCCAAACAGCTTCACAGTCTTCATCACATCACCCTCCAAGGTTGCGGACCCGATCCTGACCGCTCGCCACCCGCTTTGCAGCGATGAAGGCCGCAGGCGGCACCGGGTCGGCGGCGTTCCTCCCACCCGGCGCGACGAAACCGGCGGTGATCTGCTTACATCCCTGACTGCGCCTCTTGCGCTTCGTCCTGGATCACCTCGCCAGCGGATTCCAGGTCGCGCCCGGCCCCCTGGACAGTCTCACAGGCGACAAGCCCCAAGAGGGCGAGGAGTGCGATGGCTTTGGTCATGGGGCGGTCCTTTGTTGCTGGTACCTGCTACAACCCGCCAGATCGCCTCCCGTTCCCCGCGCCCTGCGCCAAGACGGTTGGCGCCAGCCGACAGGACCGCGCGGATGCAGAGGAATCGGATGCGGACTGAACAGGCTTAACCCCCTGTTTACCATTCTTTGCCACCCTGACCGCATGAAAGCCCTCATCCCCCTGCTGTTCCTGGCCGCCTGCGGTGCCTCCCCCGCGCCCGAGTTCTTCGGGGCCGCCCGCACCGATGTCACGCTGAATGGCCGAGATTACGCGGTTTTCCAGAAGGGAGAGCGGGTCGAGGTCATTCGCCTTGGCTACGCCACCCGCGGCGAACATCAGGAAATCCGCGCCACGATGATCGAACTGATCCCCCGCGTGACGGGTTGCAAGCTGCGCGAAAGAACCTTGACCGGCGACAGTGGCGAAATGCGCGGCTCGCTGGACTGTCCGGCTTGACTTGAGGCCCTGAAACGCCAAGAAGCAGGCACCGAACCGGGGGCCTGCCATGCCGAACATAGACCTCTCCCGCACCCTGCCGCAGGCCCGGATACCCGAGCTTCCGAACCCCTATTTCGGCAAGGTCCGCGACTGTTACGACCTGCCCGACGACACCCGTTTGCTGATCTCGTCCGACCGGATTTCGGCCTTCGACCAGATCCTTGCGGTGATCCCCTGGAAGGGTCAGGTCCTGACCCAGCTTGCCCGCTACTGGTTTGAAAAGACAGAAGATATCGCGGCGAACCACGTCCTGTCCTATCCCGATCCGAACGTCGTCCTGGGCAAGAAGCTTACCATCCTGCCGGTCGAGATCGTCGTCCGCGGCTACCTGGCCGGCACGACCTCGACCTCGATCCTGACGCAATACTCCAAGGGTCTGCGCCAGATGTACGGCCACAGCCTGCCGGACGGGCTGAAGCCCAATCAGGCCCTGCCGCAGGCGATCATCACGCCGACGTCGAAAGCCTTTGACGGCGGCCATGACGAGCCGCTGACGGCCGCGCAGATCATCGACACCGGCCTGTTGACGAAAGCCCAATGGGACGAGGTCAGCCACAAAGCCCTCGCGCTCTTCGCCCGTGGCCAAGGGATGGCCGCCGAGCGTGGCCTGATCCTGGTCGATACGAAGTACGAATTCGGCACCGACGCGGATGGGACCATCCTTCTTGCGGACGAAATCCACACCCCGGACTCCAGTCGCTACTGGATTGCCGACGGCTATGCCAAGGCGTTCGACTCCGGCACCCGCCCGCCCAGCTTTGACAAGGACGTGATCCGGTCCTGGGTCGTCGCGCGCTGCGATCCCTACAAGGATCAGATTCCCGATATCCCCTTGGACATGATCGAGAAAACCGCACGCATCTACATTGACGCCTTCGAGGCGATCACCGGCCAGCCCTTCGTTCCCGACACTTCGGGCGCGACCCCGCTGGACCGCGTCCGCGCCAACCTGACGCCGTTCTTCACCAGCTGAGCTGTTTGCGCTAACACCTGGCTGCGCTAAAAGCAGCGATATCCAAAGGGGGGACGACCATGATTCTCAGCTGTGGCGAAGCGCTGATCGACATGCTGCCCAGAACCTCCACCGCGGGAGAGCCCTGCTTTGCGCCCTATGCGGGCGGGGCGGTGTTCAACACTGCCATCGCCTTGGGCCGCCTTGGCGCCCCTTCGGCTTTCTTTTCGGGCGTTTCCAACGATATGCTTGGCGAGATCCTGGCCGATACGCTGGTCGCCTCGAAGGTTGACATCCGCTATCTGGCGCGGTCGGACCGGCCGACGACGGTGGCCTTCGTCAAGCTGGTGAACGGGCAGGCGACCTATGCCTTCTATGACGAGGCGACGGCGGGCCGAATGCTGTCCAGCGACCAGCTGCCCAGTCTGCCGGACAGCATTTCAACGCTGTTCCTGGGTGGCATCAGCCTGGTGAATGACCCCGCCGCCAGCACCTACGAGGCGCTGCAGGCCCGGGACTCCGCCACCCGCGTCACCATGATCGACCCGAACATCCGTCCCGGTTTCATCGCCGGGAAAGAGGCCGAATACCGCGCCCGGATCGAGCGGATGATCACCCGCGCGGACATCGTCAAGCTGTCGGACGAGGACCTGCACTGGCTGGAAGGGCAGGGCGATCTGACCACGCTGGCCCGGCGAATCCTGGACCGCCGAATCCTCGACCGGGGGCCGAAGGTCGTCTTCATCACCGAAGGGGCAGACGGGGCGCGGGCGGTGACGGCCACTCAGCAGATCTCCGTCGCGGCGCAAAGGGTTGAGGTCGTCGATACCGTGGGTGCTGGGGACACGTTCAACGCCGGGGTCCTGGCGGCGCTGCATCAGGCAGGGGCACTGACCAAGGCCGGGATCGCCGACATTCCCGATGCGACCCTGACGGCAGCCCTGTCGCTTGGCACCCGCGCGGCGGCGGTCACTGTCTCGCGCGCCGGGGCCAATCCGCCCTGGGCCGCCGAGTTGTGAGAGCGGTCCTGCAGCGGGTTGCCGAGGCTCGGGTCCAGGTCGATGGGCAGATCGTCGGCACGACCGGACGGGGCTTTCTGATCCTGGTCTGCGCGATGGGCGGCGACAGCGAGGTGCAGGCCGAAAAGCTGGCCGCCAAGGTCGCCAAGCTGCGGGTCTTCAAGGACGAGCAGGGCAAGATGAACCTGTCCATCCGTGACATTGGCGGCTCGGCCCTTGTGGTCAGCCAGTTCACCCTGGCGGCCGACCTGCGCGGCAACCGACCGGGCTTTTCCACCGCCGCACCGCCGGCCGAGGGCGAACGTCTGTACCTCCACTTCAGCCAGGCGCTTGAACGGGAGGGCGTTCCCGTCGCGACGGGTCGGTTCGGTACGGATATGGCGGTCAGCCTGGTGAACGACGGGCCGGTGACCATCTGGATGGACACCGACCAGTTGTAGCCGGCCAGTTGTAGCCGGGTTGAACGGATGGCTCGGGGTCGGGTCGGAGAACACCTTCCCCGCACACTTGCACCCCTGCGCCGCCGACCGAGACAGCGACCACTGCCGCCGCAAGACCCGACCCAATGCCCGGACCCCTTGCAGCGAGCCCTTCGTGCCTGCCTGCGCGCCGCCACAGGAGCGAGGCACAGGAGACTTGCGATCAGTCAGGCGACAGATCGTGCTCTGGCGCGGCTCAGGCGGCCCAGTCCCAGGGGGTCGCGAACCGGCCCAGCACCGCCTGCACGGCCGCATCCTCGACCGGCGCGGCCTTCTGCAACTGTGCGACCAGGCCGCGCTTCCTGTCCTCGACCACGGCGGCCACCCGGACCGGGAGCCCCGCCTCGGCCAGGGCCGCGTCGAAGATCCGGGTGATCGCCATCCGGCGCAGGTCGGGCTTGAAGACCTTGCCCACGGCGGTCTTCGGCAATTCCGGCAGGATTTCCAGATGCTTGGGGATCGCCGCGCGTTCGTGGATATGGGCGGTGGCATAGGCCATCAGGTCGTCTGCGGTGGCCGACGATCCCTTGACCAGCTCGACATAGGCGCAGGGGAGTTCACCGGAATGGGCGTCGGGCTGGCCGATCGCGCCGACAAACCCGACCGCTTCGTGGCCCATCAAGGCCTCTTCGATGATCGCCGGGTCGATGTTGTGGCCGCCGCGGATGATCAGGTCCTTGGCCCGCCCGGTGATGTAGAGATAGCTGTCGGCGTCGATCCGGCCCAGGTCCCCCGTGCGCAGGAAGCGGCCCTCGGCGAAAAGCTCGCGGTTCTTGTCCGCCTGGATATAGGTCGAGCCTTCAAAGACACCGGGGCTCGAGATGCAGATCTCGCCCACCTCGTCGACGGCACATTCGCGGAACTCGGTGGCGCCCTGACTGGTCAGGATGCGGACGTGGGTATAGGGGAACACCAGGCCCACCGAGCCGATCTTCTTGACCCCCTCGGGCGGGTTGATCGAGACAAGGCAGGTCGCCTCGGTCAGGCCGTAGCCTTCGATGATCTCGATCCCGGTTTCCTTCTTGAAGCGGTTGTACAGCTCGACCGGCAGCGCCGACGATCCCGAAAAGGCACTGCGCAGGCTGGAGATGTCGGCATTGACCGGGCGCTGCATCAAGGCCGCCAGCGCGGTCGGAACGGTGATCATGTAGGTCACCTTGTAGCGTTCGATCAGCTTCCAGAAGTTGTCGAACACCCCCTCGCCGCGATATCCCTGCGGCGTCGGAAAGACGACATGCGCGCCCGAGCCGATCATCGACATCAGGATCGGGTAGCAGGCGAAGACGTGGAAAAGCGGCAGCGGGCACATCACCACGTCAGTCGGCTTGAACAGCAGCGAGGCACCCAGCCAGCCGTTGTACACCATTCCGCTGACCTTGTGCTGCGCGACCTTGGGCATGCCCGTGGTTCCGCCGGTATGGAAATAGGCGGCGACGCGGTCTTCCAGCGTGTCGGTGAAGGTCAGCTTGTCGGCGGGCATCCGCGCAAGCTCGACACCGAAATCCAGGATCCTGGCGGTGTGCTGGGGCGGGTTCTTCGGCCGGACCCAGGGCACGATGACCTTCTTCAGGCCGGACAGATAGGGGACGAGGTCGACCTCCAGCACCGTCTTGACGTTCGGCGCGAACTGCACCGCCTCGGAGACCTTCTGCGGCAGGTCGGTCTTGGGAAAGGCCTTCAGGGTGACGACAACCTTGGCGTTGGTCTCGCGCAGGATGGCGCTGATCTTTTCCGGCTCCATCAGCGGGTTGATCGGGTTGACGATGCCCGCCACCGCGCCGCCCAGAAGGGTGACCGCCGTCTCCAGCGCGTTCGGCAGGATGAAGGCGACCACGTCCTTTTCGCCGACGCCCAGGCTGCGGAACAGGTTGGCGGCCTGCGTGACCTTGGCGTGCAACTCGGCCCAGGTGAGGGTCAGCTTCTTCGTCTCTGGCCCCGACAGCAGCTGGTAGCTGATCGCCGGCCGGGCGCCGTGGGCGGTCCTGGCGCGGCTGAGGTATTCATACATCGACCGCGCCTGACCACGGTCGGCCCAGGGCATTTCAGCTTCAATGGCCTTCG
>PNNE01000311.1 GCA_013824055.1 Rhodobacter sp.
GGCGTAGCCAGTGCCGCCCTTGTGCCCGGTGATCACCTTCATCCGCGACGGCTCGCCGATCAGGGCGATCTCGCCCCTGGGCACCACACCCTGCATCGTCTCGATCATCGGCGGAGCGCCAGTGCAGCCGATCTCCTCGTCATAGGACAGCGCCAGCTGCAAGGGCCGGGCCAACCTGCGCCGCTGCGCCTCGACCAGCGCCCAGACCGCCAGCGCCACAAAGCCCTTCATGTCGCAGGTCCCGCGCCCGTAAAGCCGTCCGTCGCGTTCCACCACCACCCAGGGGTCCGAAGTCCAGACCTGCCCGTCCACCGGCACCACGTCCGAATGTCCCGACAGCACCACCGCGCCCGCAACCCGGGGCCCGGCATGGGCAATCAGTGCCGCCTTCTGCCGGTCCTCGTTCCAGTGCCGGAAGCACGCCACCCCCTGGCCGGTCAGATACCCCTCCAGCCAATCGACCAGGTCGAGGTTCGACACCCGGCTGACGGTCGGAAAGGCGACCAGCCGGTCCAGAATCTGACGCGGCGTCAACACGGTCATCGCGATTTTCCTTCCGCCGCCTATATCTGGTAGCCAGCCTGTCGTTCAGGGCAGACCAAGTCAATATCTGGCAAATTGCAGCGCCAGTCAGTCATTCTGCCGTGCGAACAGGCTGGAATCGCGCCTCAAATCGGGATTGATAGACGGGCAAGAATCGTAAAGACTTGGCCACCAGACCCAACCAAGGGTTGTCGGGCTGAAAAATCAGCCAATAAAAACAAGAAGAAATACGTCGCGGGGAGAACTGAATGGCCGAACCGGCCGCGTCCGTCCTTGATGTCAGGGACCTCAAGACCGTTTTCCGTACCCGCGGCGGTGAAGTCCACGCGGTCAACGACGTCAGCTTCCACCTCAAACCCGGTGAGCTTCTGGGCGTGGTTGGCGAAAGCGGATCGGGCAAGTCCGTCACGATGATGTCCCTGCTGCGGCTGCTGCCGTCGCCCCCCGCCGATATCCGGGGCGGCAAGGCGCTGCTGAACGGCCGCGACCTTCTGACCATGACCGACGACGAGCTTCGCTCGGTGCGCGGCGCGAAGGTCGGCTTCGTCTTCCAGGACCCGATGACCAGTCTCAACCCGGTCTTCACGCTGGGCGACCAGATCATGGAGCCGTTGATCAAGCACATGCGCCTGTCCAGGCGGCAGGCCGAGGCGCGGGCGATCGAACTTCTGGAACTGGTCGGGATTCCGGGCGCCAGCCAGCGGCTGCACCAGTATCCGCACCAGTTCTCCGGGGGCATGCGCCAGCGGGTGATGATCGCCATCGCGCTGGCCTGCGATCCCGACGTGCTGATCGCGGACGAGCCGACCACGGCGCTGGACGTCACCATCCAGGCGCAGATCCTGGAGCTGGTGAAAGAGCTGCGCCGCAAGCTGGGCATGGCGATCATCTGGATCACCCACGACCTTGGCGTCATCGCCGGGATCGCCGACCGGGTGATGGTGATGTATGGTGGTCAGGTCGTCGAACACGCCCCGGTGCACGAGCTTTTTGCCAACCCGCAGCACCCCTATACCCGCGCGCTTCTGCAGACGATCCCGCGCATCACCGGCCCGCGCACCACGCGGCTGAAGGTGATCGAGGGCCAGCCGCCGATCCTGACCGGCCCGCTGACCGCCTGCCCGTTCCGCGCCCGCTGCGAGCACCGGTTTGATGCCTGCGACGCCATGAACCCGCCGCGCCGCGCCATCGACGCCGCACCCACCGGCCAGGGCCACGACGTCGCCTGCCACTGGCACGCCCCCGCGAAAGCGGAGCCTGCCGATGCTTGACGCCCAACCCGCGCCTTTGGTCCAGGTGCAGGACCTGAAGATGCACTTCCCGATCTATTCCGGGCTGTTCCGCAGGCACACCGGCGACGTGAAGGCGGTGGATGGGGTCTCCTTCGACATCCTGGCCGGGCAGACTCTGGGGCTTGTCGGCGAATCCGGCTGCGGCAAGTCCACTGTCGGCCGCGCCATGCTGCGGCTTTACGAACCCACGGCCGGCCGGGTGGTGATCGACGGCGACGATGTCGCCACTCTGTCGCCCGAGGCCTTGCGCAAGAAGCGCCCGACGATGCAGATGGTCTTCCAGGACCCGCAGGCCAGCCTCAACCCCCGCATGACCCTGGCCGATATCGTCAGCGAACCGCTGGATGAGCACACCAACTGGACGCGCGACCAGAAGCTGGAACGGGTCTACGACCTGATGGACCAGGTCGGCCTGAACCGCCGCTTCGTGAACCGCTTCCCGCACGAATTCTCGGGCGGGCAGCGCCAGCGCATCGGCATCGCCCGCGCCCTGGCGCTGAAGCCCCGTTTCATCGTCTGCGACGAACCGATCGCCGCGCTGGACGTCTCGATCCAGGCGCAGGTCGTCAACCTGCTGGAAGACCTGCAGGAAAAACTGGGCCTGACCTACCTGTTCATCAGCCACGACCTGTCGATGGTCCGCCACCTCGCGCAGCGCGTGGCCGTGATGTACCTTGGCCGCATTGCCGAGCTGTCCCCGTCAAAGGACCTTTACGCCCGCCCGCTGCACCCCTATGCCGAGGCGCTGCTGTCGGCGGTGAACGAGCCGGACCCGGTCCTTGCCGCACAGCGCAAGCGCATCATCCTGAAGGGCGACGTGCCCTCGCCGGCCAATCCGCCCAGGGGCTGCAACTTCTGCACCCGCTGCCCCAGGGTGATGGACATCTGCCAGACCGTGAAGCCCGACCTGGTCGAGGTCGAGCCCGGCCGTCTGGTCGCCTGCCATCTTTATACCGCTGCCGGATCAACCGGCACATCCGAGGCTTCCGAGCACAAAAAACACGAGCGTATTCAACAAGGAGAGACCCGATGAAACTGAAGACAGCCCTTCTGGGCGCTGTGGCCGTGCTGGGGCTTGCCCCCGCCGCCTTTGCCGAACGTGGTGCCGATGGCGAGGTGAGGCTGACCTTCCCGCAGGCCGTGTCGATCGTGAACCCCTACCTGTCGGGCGGCACCAAGGACATCCTGGCCGCCGCGATGGTGCTGGAGCCGCTGGCGGTCGTCGACCCCGATGGCGTGCTGGTCCCGCGCCTGGCCGTCGAAATCCCGACGATGGAAAACGGCGGCATTTCGGAAGACATGACCTCGATCACCTGGAAACTGCAGCCGGGCCTGCTGTGGTCCGACGGCACCGCGGTCACCGCCGATGACGCGGTCTTTACCTGGCAGTATTGCACCCACCCGGAAGGCGGCTGCAGCCAGGCGACCAAGTTCGAGGGCGTGGCCTCGGTCGAGGCGGTCGATCCCTCGACCATCAAGGTGACCTTCGACGGGCCGAAGCCCAACCCCTACACCGCCTTTGTCAGCGGGCTGTCGCCGCTGTTGCAGAAGGCGCAGTTCGAGGCCTGCATCGGCGCGGCCGCCCCGACCTGCACCGATGCGAACAACATGCCGATCGGCACGGGCCCGTTCATGGTCACCGGCTTCGCCGTCAACGACACCGTGTCGATGACCGCGAACCCGAACTTCCGTGATCCGGCCAAGCCCGCCTTCGCGACGGCCGTGATCAAGGGCGGCGGCGATGCCGAAGGCTCGGCCCGCGCCGTGATGGAAACCGGCGAATTCGACTACGCCTGGAACACCCAGATCCCGCCGGACAGCCAGGCGGCGATGACGGCCGCCGGCAAGGGACAGTTCGTCGTGGCCTTCGGCACGCTGGTCGAGCGGATCGAGATGAACCTGACCAACCCCTCGCCGGACCTGCCGGAAGGCGAACGCTCGACCGTCAAGCATCCGCACCCGATCCTGTCCGACATCCGGGTCCGCACCGCGCTGTCCAAGGCCATCGACCGCTCGATCCTGGTCGAGATCGGCTACGGCGCCGGCGGCAAGCCGACCTGCAACGTGATCCCCGCACCGGAAGCCTGGGCCTCGGACAACACCGCCTGCCTGACGCAGGATCTCGAGGGGGCCAAGGCGCTGCTGGAAGAAGCGGGCTGGACCGACACCGATGGCGACGGCGTCCGCGACAGGGACGGCGTGAAGCTGTCGCTGCTCTACCAGACCACGGTCAACCCGATCCGCCAGGACTTCCAGGCGCTGATCAAGGATTGGTGGAGCGAGATCGGCGTCGAGACCGAACTGAAGGCGATCGACCCCGGCGTGTTCTTCGGCGGTGATCCGGGCTCGCCCGACACCTTCCAGAAGTTCTACGCCGACGTCGAGATGTACGCGAACAACTCGGACAGCCCGGACCCGGAGACCTACCTGGCCCAGTACCTCTGCGCCAATATCCCGTCGCCGGAAACCCAGTGGCAGGGCGAGAACATCAACCGCTTCTGCGACCCGGCCTATGACGCGCTGCATGCCGAGCTGACCGGGACGACCGACATCGCCCAGCGTCAGGACATCGCCAAGCGGCTGAACGACATGGTGACGAAGGACAGCATGGTCGTGGTTCCGCTGGTGCACCGCGGCACCCTGTCGGCACATTCCAACACCCTGGGCGGCGTGCGGATCAACGCCTGGGACATGGAAACCTGGAACGTCGCCGACTGGTTCCGCGTGAAGTGACCTGATCCCCGCGGGGCCGGAGCGATCCGGCCCCGCACATTCCTTGCACCCTTCCCAAGGCGAGAGCCGCATGCTGACCTTCACGCTGCGCAGGCTTCTGCTGGCCATACCCACCTTGCTGGTCATCAGCCTGGTGATCTTTCTGCTGGTCGATCTGGCCCCCGGCTCGCCGATGTCGGACATTCCGCTGACCGTGCCCCCCGACGTCCGGCAACGGATGATCGAGGCGCTGGGCGCCGACCAGCCGGTCTTTGTCCGCTATGTGCTGTGGCTGCGGCAGTTCTTCTGGGTCGAACCCGCCTTTCTGATCGACGGCTGGTTCGGCACGACCCTGTCCGAAGGCGAGCAGCGCATCCTGTCGTGGCAGTCGCGCAGTCCGGTCTTCACCATCATCGGCCAGCGCCTGCCGCAGACGCTGACCGTGATCGGCACCGCCTATCTTGTGGGCATCCTGATCGCGCTGCCGATCGGCATCTATTCCGCCTACCGCCAGTATTCGCTGTTCGACCAGGGCGGCACGCTGTTCGCGATGATCGGGTTTTCCGTCCCGACCTTCTTCTCGGGCACGCTGTTCATCATCATCTTCGCGGTCTGGCTTGGCTGGTTCCCGACGAAATACAACACCCAGCTTGACGTCGTCGACTGGGCGACGTTCTGGGAACAGATCCGCCAGATGGCCTTGCCCGTGATGACCCTGGGCCTTGCCAACGCCGCCGCGATCAGCCGCTACATGCGCTCGTCGATGCTGGACAACATGACGATGGACTATGTCCGCACTGCCCGCGCCAAGGGCCTGTCGGAACGCACCGTCGTCCTGAAACACGTGCTGCGCAACTCGCTGATCCCGGTGGTGACCGTGATCGCGCTTGGCATCCCCTCGATCTTCGGCGGAGCCATCATCACCGAGAATCTCTTCGGGGTGAACGGCATCGGTGCTGCCCTGATCGGCGCCATCCATGCCTCGGACCTGCCGATGGTCCAGACGCTGGCCTTCATCTTCGCCGTGCTCATCGTCCTTTTCAACCTGATCGCCGACATCCTCTACGGCCTTCTCGACCCCCGGATCCGCTATGACTGACGCGAGCACCACGCCCCCCAGGCCCGCCAGCCAGTCGCGCGAGATCTGGCAGCAGTTCCGCACCCACAAGGGCGCCATGTTCGGGCTGATCGTCCTGGGGTTCCTGATCATCGCCGTGCTGATCGGCCCCTATCTCTGGGTCCCCGAGAACCTGACGGTGGCCGAGGCGATCAGGATCAGGAACCAGGGCCCAAGCTGGCGCTTCCCGCTTGGCACCGACCAGCTGGGCCGCGACATGCTGTACCGGATGCTGATGGCGGGCCGCGTTTCGCTGGCCGTGGGCCTGGTCGCGATGCTGATCGCCATCGTCTTCGGCACCTTCATCGGCATCATGGCGGGCTACTTCCGCCGGCTCGACAGCCCGCTGATGCGGCTGACCGACATGTTCCTCGCCCTGCCGCTGATCCCGCTGCTTCTGGTCATGGTCATGCTGTTCCGCGACCGCATCGCCAACATGATCGGCCCGGAACTCGGGGCCTTCACCCTGATCGTCTTCGCCATCGGCATCACCTCCTGGATGGCCACCGCCCGCATCGTCCGCGGCGAGGTGCTGACGCTGAAGGAACGCGAATACGTGCTGGCCGCCCGGTCGATCGGCGCGCGGCCGAACCGGATCATCCGCCGCCACATCCTGCCGAACGTCGTCTCGCCCGTGATGGTCGCCGCCACTCTGGGCGTGGCCGAGGCGATCATCACCGAATCCGTCCTGTCGTTCCTCGGTCTGGGCTTCCCGCCCGACTTCCCGACCTGGGGGCGGCTCCTGTTCGACGGCCTGCAATACATGCAGGTCTACCCCGAGCGTGTGGTCTGGCCCGGCCTTGCCATCTCGCTGACGGTGCTGTCGGTGAACTACATCGGCGACGGGTTGCGCGACGCGCTCGACCCCCGCATCCGGGGCCGCTGATGCGTCAGGACAGATGGTTGCGGATGCGCCGCACCATCGCCCAGACGCCCAGAACCACGATGGGCGTCAGGATCGCCATCAACGCGCCGTGTGTCAGATGCAGCCGGTGGGCGAAGGGTTCGACCAGATAGGTCGCCAGGTTGACCGCATAGTAGCTGATCGCCACCACCGACAGCCCCTCGACCGTGCGCTGCAGCCGCAATTGCAGGTCCGCGCGCCTGTCCATGCTCTCCAGCAGCTTCTGGTTCTGTGCCGACCGCTCCACGTCCACCCGCGTCCGCAGAAGCTCTGCCGCCCGCTCCGCCCGCTCGGCCATCGAGGCAAGCCGGCTTTCCGAGGACTTCACCGTCCGCATCGCCGGATCATAGCGGCGAATCATGAACTCGCCAAAGGTCTGACGCCCCTCGATCCGCTGTTCGCGCAGGGCCGCGATCCGCTGGTTGACGATCGCCTCGTAGGCCGCCGTCGCCCCGAAGCGGAAGGAAAACTGCACCGCAAGGCTCTCCAGCTCGGACGAGATCGTCAGGAGGTTGTGCAAGGCGACCACCGGCGCGGGCTCTGCATCGTCCAGGCCCGAGACCAGCGCCGAAAGCTTGGGGTCGAGGGCGTTCAGCCGCAGCGACAGGTCGCGCGACCGCATCAGCCCCAGCATCGACATGGCCCGGTAGGTCTCGATCTCGCACAGCCGCTGCACGATCCGACCAACGCGCCGCGGCCCCGTGCCGGGGGCCACGAAGACCGCAAAGCGCATGTGCCCGGCCGGGTCGATCCGGAAGTCCCCGGCGACGATTGCCGCACCATCCACCACGCGCGCCGCTGCCAGGCTTTCCGGCACGAACCACTCGTCCAGCCGGGCCAGGATCTCGGTTTCGTTTGCAGGCATCTGCTCGACCCGGATCAGGAGCGAGGTCAGCCGCTTGCCCGGGGCCTCGGCCAGCCAGTCCTCGGGCAGCACCTCGGCCTCGGCCGGATCGAAGGGCCGGGCTGAGACACCCCTGCTAAAGGCGGTGTAGGTCACGAACTCGGTATGGCTTTCCCATTTCAGGTCCGCCCGCCCGATCGGCCCCTGGAAATGCGTCGCCCCGGGCTGCGGATGCGCGCTGCTGTGGCGGTCCAGCAAGGTCAGCAGATGCGCCAGATCGCGGCCCCGGTCCCGGTTCTGCGCCTGGACCGGTTCCTTGATCGCCACATAGACCGCGGTCGAGGGCACCTCCAGCGACGGAAAGGGCCGCGCGTGCAGCTCGTTCACGGTGGCATAGCGCAGGGGGTGGTCAGGGATCGGCATCATGGTCCTCGGGCGGGTCTGCGTCGAGAGGTAGGTCGCCACGGCGCGGCTTTCCAGAAAAATGCCGGAATACGGGGGTATGCAAAGCAGGTGTGGCAATTCTGCTCGGCAGCAGGTCCGCATGGGCTTGCGGGCCACGGGCTTGGACCAGGGCCTTTGCAGCCGGGACTGCAGCCTGCCCTGTGATGGGGACGGTAGGGTGGGCGATATCGCCCACCCTACGATTCAGGTCCCGCGCAGCAGCCGGCGCAAGGTCCGGTCGGTGCGGCCGTTCACC
>PNNE01000201.1 GCA_013824055.1 Rhodobacter sp.
GCCAGGTCCTTCTGGTCCTTGGCCGTGAAGGCCCGCAGCGCGTGCTGCACCCGGTTGCCCAACTGGCCCAGAATGTCGTCCGGCACGTCCGCCGGGTTCTGGGTGATGAAGTAGACCCCCACCCCCTTGGACCGGATCAGCCGCGCCACCTGCTCGACTTTCGAGACCAGCGCCTTCGGGGCGTCGTCGAACAAGAGATGCGCCTCGTCGAAGAAGAAGACCAGCTTCGGCTTGTCCGGGTCGCCGACCTCGGGCAGCATCTCGAACAGCTCGGACAGAAGCCACAACAGGAACGTCGCATAAAGCCGCGGCGCGTTCATCAGCCGGTCCGCCGCCAGGATGCTGATCCGCCCGGCTCCGCTTGCGTCCACCGTCATCAGGTCGCCCAGGTCCAGCGCCGGCTCGCCGAACAGGTTGCCGCCGCCCTGATTCTCCAGCACCAGAAGCCGCCGCTGGATCGCCCCCACCGATTCCTTCGACACCAGCCCGTAGCGCGCCGAGATCGCCTCGGCATTCTCGGCCACGAAGGTCAGCAGCGCCTGCAGGTCCTTCAGGTCGAGAAGCGGCAGTTCCTCCTCATCCGACAGCCGGAAGGCGACGTTCAGCACGCCCTCCTGCGGCTCGGACAGTTCCAGCAGGCGCGACAGCAGCAGTGGTCCCATCTCGGCCACCGTCGCCCGCACCGGATGGCCCTTCTCGCCGAAGAGGTCCCAGAAGATCACCGGGAAGGCCCGGTACTGCAGATCGAAGCCGATCTGCGCCGACCGCTTGGCGAAGACGTCATGCAGCTTGTGACCCGCCGACCCCGAGGCCGCGATCCCCGCAAGGTCGCCCTTCACATCCGCCATGAAGACCGGCACCCCGGCGGCCGAAAAGCCCTCGGCCAGGATCT
This sequence comes from Rhodobacter sp., assembly GCA_013824055.1. Taxonomy (GTDB): domain Bacteria; phylum Pseudomonadota; class Alphaproteobacteria; order Rhodobacterales; family Rhodobacteraceae; genus Tabrizicola. The sequence goes on from PNNE01000201.1 coordinate 893, forward strand.
GCAACGTCACGGTCTTGCCGGTCCCGGTGGCCCCGGCGATCAAGCCGTGGCGGTTGCCGTATTTCAGCAAAAGCCGCTGCGGGGTGCCGTAGCCCTCGCCGCCGCCGCCTAAGAAAATGCTGTCCGCTGCCGTTGCCTGTTCCGTCACGTCCGCCCCTCACAACCCCTGGTTGAACCATGCCGGAGATACGCTCCACACCACCGACGCAACCAAACATACAGTGTTAACTCCAATCTGCCAGACTCAAGCAGTCAGACCCGGCCATCGGTCGGGGCTGGCGGTGACTTCCTCCCTGTCGACTGGCCGCGCCCTTGAAAAGGCGCGGTTTTTTTCTGTCACGTTCCGCAAAAGAACCCGTTGACGAGTTCCACTTTCCGCCCTAGCGTCTGCCCCCATGAAGTCGGCCAGTCCGACAGGGAGCAAAAAGCAAGATGCAAAAGGGGCCGGACTTCCGGCCCTTTTTCAATTCTTGCGATGCGACGGGCAGAAGCGCGCCCAGAACCGTGCCCCGAAACGTGCCGGGCACGCTTTTCTCACCTGACTTGGGCCAGACCCCATGCTAGAGACCGGGCCAACAATCGACCGACCAAAGGACATGTCGACTATGGCAAAGACCACGAGCACCGCGCTGGCCCTGATCCTGGCCCTGGCCGCCACGCCGCTGATGGCGCAGACCGAGCCGGCCCCGGCGGCGGAAGAAGCCGCCCCTGCCGAAGGCGTCGCGGCCGATGGTGCCGCCGCGGGGGATCTGGCAATGGGTCAGGAGGTCGGGGCCGCCGACGGTCCGGGCACCACCTACACCGCCGCGACCTTCGAAGCCTGGGAGCAGAAATGCGTCCGCACCGAAAGCGGCGTCGACCCCTGCCAGCTTTACCTTCTGCTGAAGGATCAGGAGGGCAACTCGGTCGCCGAGTTCACCATGTTCAACCTGCCCGCGGGCTCGGAAGGCCCTGCCGTCGCCGGCGCGACCTTCATCGCCCCCCTGGAAACCCTGCTCACCGCCGGGATGACGCTGCAGATCGACGCGGCCCCGGGCAAGCTTTACCCCTTCACCTTCTGCGCCCAGATCGGCTGCGTCGCCCGGATCGGCTTTACCGCCGAAGAGATCGCGGCGATGAAGGCCGGCGCCGCTGCCAAGATCACCATCGTTCCCTTCGTCGCCCCCGACGAGAAGGTCGAACTGACCCTCTCGCTGAAGGGTTTCACGGCGGGCTACGAGGCGGTCACCGCGGCCAACGAAGCGGCTGATGCCGCAGCCAGGGCCGCGGCTCCGGCCGAAGCAGCCCCGGCCGAAGGCGCGGCAAACGAGTGATCCGACGACTGCCTTGCTTGCGGGCCGGTCGCGGGACCGGCCCTCTTGCAGTCAGCCGCGCCTGAACGCCAGGACCGCGTTCAAGCCTCCGAAGGCAAAGGCGTTCGACAAGGCCGCCGCAACCCTGGCCTGGCGTGCGACCATCGGCACCACGTCCAGCGCGCAGTCCGGGTCCGGTTCCAGAAACCCGATCGTGGGGGGCAGCACGCCTTCCGTCAAGGCCAGGACACAGGCGATCGCCTCCAGCGCCCCGGTCGCACCGATGGCGTGACCGTGCATCGCCTTGGTCGAGGACACCGGAGGCACTGTCCCACCGAACACCGCGCGGATCGCCGCCGCCTCGGCCCGGTCATTGGCCAGCGTCCCGGTGCCATGCGCGTTGATATAGCCGACCTCGTCGGGAGCCATCCCCGCATCCGCAAGCGCCACCTGCATCGCCCGGGCCGCGCCCTCGGCGCTTGGGGTCACGATGTCCGGCATCCGCCGTCATTCCAAAGCCCGCGACCTCGGCCAGGACCCGTGCGCCCCGCGCCCGCGCGTGGTCCTCGGCCTCGAAGACCAGGACGCCGGCGCCGTCGCCGATCACCATGCCCTTGCGGCCCAGGCTGAACGGCCGGCAGGCGTCGGGCGCCAGCACCCGCAGCCCCTCCCAGGCCTTCACGCCGCCAAAGCACAGCATCGCCTCGGCGCCGCCGGTCAGCATCACCTCTGCTGCCCCCGCCCGGATCTGTTGCAGCGCCAGCCCCATCGCGTGATTGGCGCTGGCACAGGCCGAGGCGACCGCCAGCACCGGCCCGGTCAGCCCATGTCGGATCGACAGGTGCGACGCCGGGGCATTGTGCATCAGCCGCGGCACGACCAGGGGCGAGACCCGGTTCCTGCCGTCGGCAAAGACCGCGCGGTAGCTGTCCTCCCAGGTCTGGATGCCGCCCGCTGCCGTCCCCAGGATCACCCCGCCACGGGACCCCAGATCGCCGGGCAGACCGGCCATCGCCACTGCCTCTGCCCCCGCGACCAGCGCATATTGCGTCACCCGGTCGTAAAGCGGCAGGTCGCCTGCTGCAAAGCGGTCCGCAGCGTGCCAGTCGCGGACCTCGGCGCCGATGCGGATCGTCAGGCGGTCGGCGTCGCGAAATCCCAGCGGAGCGATCCCGCAGCGCCCGTCGCGCAAGGCCCGGAAGGTCCCCGGAGCGTCAGGGGCCAGCGCGTTCACCGTGCCGATGCCGGTGATGACGACGCGCCTCATGCCGCCCGCTGGGCGATCAGGCGCTCGACGCCCATGACGATCCGGGGGACGCTGGAAAAGTCGAAATCGGGCTGATCGGGCTGGTTCGCGTTGAACGGGATCGAGATGTCGAAACGCTCTTCCAGCGCGAAGATCGCCTCGACCTTGCCAAGACTGTCCAGCCCCAGATCGTCGATCACTGCCTCTGGCGCAATCTCCTCGGGCTGCAGCAAAAGCTGCTGCGCCAGGATTTCGATCACCGCCGCCTCGATCCTGGCCCGCTCCACCTATTCGTCCTCCGGCCTTGCCTGGTCCGTTTCAAGCGCAGCCACCCGGGCGGCCAGCCTGGGCAGCCGGCGCAGCGCCTTCTGGATCTCGACATGCGTCTCCATCTTCACCGCCGGATAGCCCAGCAGCACCCGGCCCGCCGGGGCGTTGGTAAAGATCTTCGTGGCCCCGCCCGCGATCACGTCGTTGCCGACGAAGATGTTGTCGTTGACCCCGCATTGCCCCGCCAGCACCACCCGGTCGCCGATCCGGGCCGAGCCTGCAATCCCGACCTGCCCGCAGAGCAGGCAATCCCGCCCGACCTGCACGTTGTGGCCGATGTGGACCAGGTTATCCAGCTTGGTGCCCGACCCGATCTGCGTATCCCGGATCGTGCCGCGGTCGATGCAGACGTTGGCGCCGATTTCCACGTCATCGCCGATGGTTACGGCACCTAGCGAATGGATCCGGGTCCAGGTCTGGTCCCGGATTTCGGCGCGCGAGCCCAGCGTCTCGCGGATTTCCTCGACCCCCGACCGTTCCGGCGTGACAAAGGAAAACCCGTCCGCCCCGATCACCGCGCCCGGCTGGCAGATCAAGCGGTCGCCGATGGTGACCCGCGCCCCGATCCGCGCGCCTTGCAGGATCAGGGCTTCGGCGCCGATCCGGGCACCGTCCGCGATCGACACATGCGACGCAATCCGCGCCCCCGGCCCGATCACGACCCCGGCCCCGATGACCACGAACGGACCTATGGCCGCCCCGGCCCCGATCCGGGCCGTGGGGTCCACCACCGCCATCGGATGCACCCCGGCGGCAATCGCCGGCCCCGGGTCCATCAGCCGCGTCAACCCCGCCATCGCCAGCCGCCCGCGCGGCGCGAAGATCGCGGCCTTCAGCCCCATCCCGCGCCAGTCCGCCCCGGGCCAGACAATCGCGGCCTGCGCCTGTCCCCTGGCAATCCCGTCCGCATACCGCGGGTCCATCGCCAGGGCCAGCTGGTCCGGCCCCGCCGCCTGCGGCTCGGACGCGCCTGCGACTTCGAGGTCAAGGTCTCCCTCGGCCTCGGCCCCCAATGCGCGCGCGATATCCCCGATCCTGTGGGCCATGACGTCCTCGGCTGTCCAGGCCCCAGACTTAACCCTGAACGCCCGCCAGTTCCACCCCGGCCTCGGCCAGGGCGCCCCACAGCGCCGCATCCCGCCCATAGACGTCACGGCGATAGGTGATGCGGCCCTTTGCATCGGGATAGGCGGTGAAATAGACCAGATGCACCGGCAGATGCTCTTTCAGCCTCACCGTGGTTTCCTTGCCCGTCACCAGGGCGGCGTCGAACTCGGCCTCGGCATTGTCGGTCTGCCAGCTCAGCAGCTCATGCGCCAGCGCAAAGGGGTCCGCGACGCGGATGCAGCCGTGGCTGTAGGCGCGAACCTCGTTGTCGAACAAGGACTTGGACGGAGTGTCATGCAGGTAGATGTTGTGCACGTTCGGGAACATGAACTTCACCTTCCCCAGCGCGTTGCCGTCGGATGGCGGCTGGCGCATGCCGTAGGGGAAGGAGCGGGCGCTGTAGGCGGCAAAGTTGACCGAGCCGCGCGGCACCACCCGCCCCCGTCCGTCGATCACCTGGATATGGCTGACCGCGTTCGGGTTGCGCTGCAGCAGCGGCAGGTATTCCTTGATGATGATCGACCGCGGCACCCCCCACGACGGGTTGATCACCATATGGTCCATCTCGTCCGAGAATTCCGGGCTGCGCTGGTCGGGGACGTTCTTGCCGATCACCACCCTTGTCTCGAAGACGGTCTTGCCATCCTCGATGATCCGGGCGCGGAAGTCGGGCAGATTGACCCAGATTTGCTTGACCTCGCGGTCGAAATCCAACCAGCGCTCACGCTCCATCGCGACGATCACCGATTTCAGCCGGCCTTCGGGGCCGATGTTGATCTCGGCGACCGTGCCTTCACCTGCAACCCCATCCGCGATCAGCCCGTGATTCAGCTGAAACGCCGTCACCGCCGCCTGCAGCGCCCGGTCATAGCTCGCCACCGCGGTGGGAGAGAGATAGCCCATCCGCACCAGCCGGTCCCGCAGCGCGATGACAGCCGGCCCCGTGTCGCCGGGCGCCAGGCTGGCCGCCGGCACCACAGCCCCCCAGCCGCCTGCCGCGATCTGCGCCTCAAGGCCCAGCTTCGCCTTCATCAACTGCATGTACTGCCGAGAGTCCGGCAGCAGCCCGTCCAGCACCGCCTTGGGGTCGCCAGTCGCGATGCGCGCGAGCAAGACCTCGGGTTCGGTCCGAGTGATCTCGCGCACGATGCCGGCGTCGATCTTCTGCGGCTCCAGCGCACCGGCGCCAAAGGTCCTGGGCCCAGGCCAGATAGGCCCGCGTCATCTCGACCTCGACCCGGCCGCGGTCGCCCTCGGTCCTGGCCGTCTGCAGCGCCGCTGTCAGCGCCCGCGCATCATAGCGCGGCACCGGCAAGCCGTGATCCTTCGCTGTCGCGATCGCCGCCAGCAGGGCAGCCCGGCGCTCCGCATCCTCGGGCCCGGTCCACAGCGTCTCAAAGGCCGTCGTGCGATACCACTCGGCAATCGCCGCATCCGAGGCGGCGGTGGCGGCGAGGGACTGGGTAAAGGCCGTGGCCTCGGACCGGGCCGCAGTGCCCATGACCGGGGCCAGAACCAAGGACAGCGTCACAAGCAGCGACAGGCGCGACAGCCTGTGCGGAACTGGAAAATGCATTCGGCCCTCTATTCCAACGACTTGAGTTCTTATTGGCATCTTTTCGCCGATCTGCAAACCCTGTCCAATCACAAACCCGAAGGCGCGCCTGCGCGGCCCCACTGTGTCAGTCTTGGCAACAGTCCTGCCGCGCAGCGATGCAACCGCACAACAGTCGGCAATTTTCGGTGGCGTTCAGCAAAAATTTGCCGATTGCGGTTGTGCTGTCCCGGACGCAGCCAATCGGTGCTTGGGCTTCGATTCTACTTGTGCAATAACAACGCTGCACTTGGGGAAGAAGTTGCAAGAACAGCTGCGAAACGGCAGTCGAAGACAGCACGGGGACAGACGTTAGAATGACGGACAACAAGCTTATCGGCGTCTCTCGGCGCGGCCTTCTTGGTGCTTTCGTGGCGACGACCCTGGTGGCGGCCCCGACCTACACCAACGCGTTCGGGATCCTCAGGGGCGCAGGCGACATCCGCCGCATCCGCATGTATTCGGGCCGCACCGGCGAAAGCATGGACACGATCTACTGGATCGAAGGCGAATACATCCCGGAAGTCATGAAGGAAATCAACCACTTCATGCGCGACTGGCGGTCGGACGACAGCGCCAGCATGGATATGCGCACGATCGACATCATGGCCGCCGCGCACCGCCTGATGGATGTGTCCGAACCCTACATGCTGCTTTCGGGCTACCGCTCCGCCAGAACCAACGCCATGCTCCGGTCCCGGTCGGGCGGCGTTGCAAGGAACTCGCTGCACATGAAGGGTCAGGCGGCTGACCTGCGGCTGCAATCGCGGTCGGTCGGGCAGATGGCCAGGGCGGCTGCGGCCTGCGCCTCGGGCGGCGTCGGCAAGTATTCGCGCTCGAACTTCGTGCACATGGATTGCGGCCCGGTCCGCACCTGGGGCGGCTGACCCGCCTGACCCCGCTGACAAAGGGCGCCTTCGGGCGCCTTTTTCGTTTGCCGTTCAGGCCGCTGCCGTCCGCCGTGTCACGCCAGGCCGAGATCGGTGGCCGTCACCCCAGAGGACCCGCCTCGGGATCGCCCTGGCCTTCCCCGCCCTCGACCTGACGGCCACGGAACCCCATCGCCACCACGAACTTCTCGGAACTGTCGGCCCGGCTGGCCGGCGGCTTCACATTCGCCACCTTCTTGAAGTTCTTCTTGAGCAGGGTCTGCATCTGCTGCTCGGCCCCGCCCGCCAGCACCTTGGCGACAAAGGTCCCGTCATCCTCCAGCACGTCGAAGGCGAAGGCCAGCGCCGCCTCGACCAGGGCCACGATGCGCAAATGGTCGGTCGCCTTGTGCCCGCTGGCTGCCGCCGCCATGTCCGACATCACCACATCGGCGCGACCGCCCAGCCAGCCCTTCACCTTTTCGTCCGCATCATCGGCCAGAAAGTCCAACTGGTGGATTTCCGCGCCCGAGATCGCTTCGACCTCTTGCAGGTCGATGCCCAGCACCGAGCCGACGGGCTTCTTCGGGTTCTGTCCCAGCGCGTTGACCCGCAACGCCGCCACCTGGCACCAGCCCCCCGGAGCGCAGCCCAGGTCGACGACCCGCGCCCCCGGCTTCAGGAACCCGTACTTGTCGTCCAGCTCCAGGATCTTGTAGGCCGCCCGGCCCCGATAGCCCTCTTTCCGGGCGCGGATCACGTAAGGA
>PNNE01000009.1 GCA_013824055.1 Rhodobacter sp.
AGAAGGTCGGCGCGGAAGGCTTCGAGGCCGCGCCCATCGGCACCGGCCCCTACATGGTCGAGAAGTTCGAGCGCAACGCCTTTGTCCGGCTGAAGGCCAACGCGACCTACTGGGGCGGCAAGCCCGAATTCGACACGGTGACGATCAAGTTCGTCCCCGATGCCGCCGCCCGGGTGGCCGAGGTGGAATCCGGCAACAGCCACGTCACGCTGGAGATGCCATACGAGGAGTACGACCGTCTGAGGAACGGGCCGCTGGCCGGGGTGCACGCGCCGATCAGCGACATCGGCATGATCTTCCTGAACGACATCGAGGTGATGACCGACCCCAACGTCCGCAAGGCGGCCGCCCACGCGATCGACAAGCAGGCGATCATCGACCGGCTTCTGTCGGGCTATGGCGTCAGGATCGACACGCTGCAGACGCCGCAATATGACGCCTTCGACGCCTCGATCACGGTCCCCTATGACGAGGCGAAGGCCATCGAACTCCTCGCCGCCTCGGGATATGGTCCCGACAATCCGGTCAGGTTCAAGATCCAGACGACCCGCGGCTTCAAGCCCAAGGATTACGAGATGATCCAGGCCATCGTGGGTCTCTGGCGCCGCGTCGGGATCGAGGCCGAGATCGAGGTCTACGAAATCGCCAAGCATTTCGAACTGCGCGCCGCCGACCAGCTGGCCCCCGCCGCCTTCTACAACTGGGGCAACTCGGTGGGCGATCCCACGACCTCGACCGGCTTTGCCATGTTCGGACCGTCGCCGCACAGCGTCTGGGACGGCGAGGACCTGATCAACATGATCGGCCCGCTCTGGGGCGAGCCGGACGAGCAGAAGCGGATCGAGGGGTGGAAGGCGGTGGACCGCTACATCGCCGAGAACGCGCTGGTGATCCCGCTTTTGCAATATGTGCAGCCGATCCTGCACGCGCCGGGCGTGGTGGTGACGCCGCATGCCAGCGGATCGCTGCTGCCGCATCTGATGAAGCGGGCCTGATCCTCCAGACCCAGGTCCTGCCGCACCGCTTCGCGCCTCCCTCCCCCCACTGTGGGGGAGGGATGGGGTGGGGGGCGGCTGACCGGAAAGCGCCATGCCCGTCCTCAGCATCCTCCTCGTCCGTCTCCTGACCACCGCCATCACCCTGGCCGGTGTCGCCGTGATCGTGTTCTTCGTGATCCGCGTTGTTCCCGGCAACCCCATCGCCATGATGCTGCCCCCCGGCGCGACCGAGGAGGACATCGCCCGGCTTTCGGCGCTCTATGGGCTGGACAAGCCCTTGGTCACCCAGTTCGGCATCTGGGTCTCGGGGGTCATGCAGGGCGACTTCGGCACCTCGATCACCACGCGCCAGCCGGTGCTGGACCTGGTTCTGGGGCGGCTGCCCGCGACGCTGGAGTTGTCGATCATGGCGCTGGTCATGGCGATGATCCTGGGCGGGGCGGCGGCGCTGACCGGGACCCGATTCCGTGGCGGGCGGACCGAGGGCGCCATCGACGTGGCCAACGGCATGGCGCTGTCGGTGCCCGACTTCCTTTGGGGGCTGGTGCTGATCCTGCTCTTTGGGGTGCTGTGGCCGGTGTTCCACATCTCGGGCCGGGTGACGCCCAGCCTGGACCTGCCGTTCACCACCAACTTCTATCTCTTCGAAAGCCTGATCCGCCTGCGCTTTGACCTCTGGGCCGACATCGTCGCGCATATGGTCATGCCGGCGCTGGCGCTGGCGATCCCGCTGGCCGCGATCATCGGGCAGCTCTTGAAGCAAAGCCTGAAAGAGACGATGAACCTGGACTACGTCACCCTGGCCCGCACCAAGGGCTATGGCGAGACGCGGGTGATCCTGCGCGAAGCCTTGCGCAATGCCGCGCTGCCGACGCTGACGCTGGTGGGGGTGCAATTCACCTTCCTGATCGGCGGCACGGTGATCATCGAGCGGCTGTTTTCCTACGAGGGCCTGGGCAACATGGCGATAGACGCGGTGATCAACCGCGACTTGCCGCTGATCCAGGGCATCGTGATCCTGTTCGCGGTGATCTTCACGGGCGTCAATCTGATCGTCGACCTGCTTTACACCGTCCTGAACCCCAGGCTGCGCCATGCATGAGGCCAGGGCAATCGACGGCCGCTCGCTGGTCCGCCGCCGGGCGGGGCTGCGGTTGTGGCTCTCTGCCGGGTGGCTGGGGCTGCTTTGCGTCGTGGCGCTTTTCGCGCCCTGGATCGCGCCGAAGGACCCCCTGGCGCAGGACCTGTTCCTGGGCCGCCTGCCGCCGTTCTGGATGGCGGGGGCCGAGCCGGGCTACTGGCTGGGCACCGACAGCCTGGGCCGCGATGTGCTGTCCCGCATCATCCACGGCGCGCGGGTGGCCCTGGCGGTGGCGCTGATCGCGGGGACGATCACCTGCCTGGTGGGCGCGACGCTGGGCCTGCTGGCCGGCTTCCTGCGCGGCTGGGTGGACATGGTGATCTCGCGCCTGATCGACATCTGGATGGCGTTTCCGCCGGTCCTGTTCTCGATCCTGCTGATCGCCGTGCTTGGCCCCGGCCTCATGTCCATCATCATCGCCATCGTCGTGATCGACTGGACCCGCTTTGCCCGCGTCGTCCGGGCCGAGGCGATGGCGCAGGGCGCGATGGACTATGTTGCCTCGGCCCGTGTCGCCGGCCGGGGCCGCCTGGGAACGATGATGCGGGAAATCCTGCCCAACGTGTTGCCGACCATCGTGGTCCTGCTGACGCTGGAGATGGGCATCGCGGTCATCGTCGAGGCGATCCTGAGCTTCGTGAACCTGTCGATCTCGACCGACGATCCGACCTGGGGCGGGATGATCTCCGAGGGCCGGACAAGCGTGCATCAGGCCTGGTGGGTGCTGGTCTTCCCGCTGGTCACGCTGTTCCTGACCGTCCTGGCCTTCAGCCAACTGGGCGAGGGGCTGAAGGACCGCTTCGATCCGGTGCTGCGATGAGCTTCCTGTCCATCCGCAACCTCTCGGTCCGGCTGAAAAAGGGCCCGCCTTTGCTCCGTCGCGTATCGCTGGACGTGGCTGCGGGAGAGGTGCGGGGGCTGGTGGGCGAATCCGGGGCGGGCAAGTCGATGATCGGCAAGGCGGTGCTGGGCATCCTGCCGCCGTCGATCGAGGTGACCGGGGGCGAGATCCTGCTGGACGGGGTGGACCTTCTGCGCCTGCCGCCCGCGCTGCGCCGCCGCCGGATCGGCGCGCTCTGCGCCCTGATCCCGCAGGACCCGCTGACCGCACTGAACCCCAGCCACCGGATCGGGCCGCAGATCACCGACCGGCTGGTCGACATCCTGGGCTGGACCCGCGCCGACGCCGACCGGCGCGCGCGCGAACTGCTGGCCGAGGTGCAGATCCCCGACCCCGAACGGGTGCTGCGGTCCTATCCGCACGAGCTGTCGGGCGGCATGCGCCAGCGCATCCTGATCGCCTCGGCCTTTGCGGCCGAGCCGAAGCTGATCGTCGCCGACGAGCCGACCACGGCGCTTGACGTCACGGTGCAAAAGCAGATCCTGAAGTTGATCGCCGGGATGCAGGCCCGCCACGGCACGGCACTTCTGTTCGTCACCCACGACCTGGGCGTCGTGTCCAAGGTCTGCCAGCACCTGTCGGTGCTTTACGCCGGGATGGTGGTCGAGGACACCTCGGTCGCGGATTTCTTCGCCGCCCCGCGCCATGCCTATTCGGCGGCGCTGCTGGCTGCGACACCGAAATACACCGACCCCTCGGCCGGGCTGATCCCGGTCCCCGAGGCGGTGATCGCCGCCGTGCAGGCCGAAGTGGCCGCCTTCGACCGGAGCCTTGCGGATGGCTGACCTTTACAGCATCGAGACCCTGAGCCTGTCGCTGGCGGACATGACCGCAAAGCCGCTGTTCGGCGCGGCGCCCCATATCCAGATCCTGCGCGGCCTGAGCTTCACCATCCCCAGGGGCGCGGTGGTCGGCATCGTCGGGGGGTCGGGGTCCGGCAAGTCGACGCTGGGCCGGGCGCTGGTCCGGCTTCTGGAGCCTTCGGGCGGCCAGATCCGTTTCGACGGCACCGACATCACCCACCTGCCCGAAGCGGCGCTGCGTCCGCTGCGGCGGCGGTTCCAGATGATCTTCCAGGACCCGATGTCGTCGCTGAACCCGCGGCACCGGGTCGGCACGATCATCGCGGAACCCCTGCGGCTGCATGGCTTTCAAGCGATCCCGGATCGCGTCGCGCGGGCGCTGGAGCAGGTCGGTCTGCCGCAGAGCTTCGTCACCCGCTACCCGCACGAATTGTCCGGCGGCCAGCGCCAGCGCGTCGGCATCGCCCGCGCCATCGCGCTGGAGCCGGATTTCATCCTGGCCGACGAGATCGTCTCGGGGCTTGACGTGTCATCCCAGGCGCAGGTGCTGAACCTGCTGGAACGGCTGGTCCGCGACCTTGGCCTGACGCTGGCCTTCATCAGCCATGACCTGTCGGTCATCCGCCGTCTCTGCCAGCGCACCATCGTCCTGCACCGGGGCGAGATCGTCGAGGATCGCCCCACCGCCGACCTCTTCGCCGACCCGCAGGCCGCCTATACCCGCGAGCTGCTTGAGGCGATCCCGCTGCCCGATCCGGCGCAGGTCTGGACCTGACTAATCCGAGGACTCGACCCTGCAGCGCTTGACCCCGTCCTGGCCGGTGCTGCAACTGGTCTTGGCGCCTGGGGCGGGTTCTTCTGGCGCCGCTGCCTCGTCGCCGCCGCCAAAGAGACCGCCAAGCAAGCCGCCGCCCGTCTGCCTGGCCTGGGGTTCGCCGGCGGCTTCGGCCTGCTGCTGCTGCTCGGCGTCGCGGGCCGCCGCTTCCGCCGCTTCCGCCTCGCGCGCCGCGACGTCGGCGATGTAGGCCTCGCGCTCGGCCTCTTCCAGGGCCGAGGCCAGAACGATCACCGGCACCTCGCCCAGGCCTTCGACCTTGTCGATCACCCCGGCGTTCAGCGCCTTGACGTGCAGGGTCTGGAAGAAGGGCACCAGGTCCGCGTCGGTCATGCGTTTCGGGGCCAGAACCCGCAGGTGGATCTGCGCGCCGACATCGGCGATGAAATAGCGGCCGCGGAAGCCTTCGGGCAACAGGTCCTCGGTCACGTCCAGGCCGCGCACGGTCATGAATTCGGTTCCGCGAAACTCGGCCGTCCTCATCCGCAACTCCATCCGCTGCTGCATGGCGGCAAAGCTGGTGAAGATGACGTTGGGGTAGCGGATCGCCTTGATGACGACCTTGCGGTCGCCCCTCTCGTAGGTCAGGGCGGCAACCTCGGTGCCGGAGCCGCCGTCGGTCTGACCGACCTTGGTCACGGCCTCGACAGCCCTGCTGTCGGCATTCCTGGTCGACTTGGGCAGAAATCCCTCGACATCCGCGGCTTCGGTCGGGCGCACTGTCCAGCCTTCGGGCGGCTTTGGCAGCATGTCGCCCAATCTGGCCGGCAGGCCCGCTGCCGCGGCCGAGCCGCCAAGGCCCGCCAGCCGACCCGAAAGCCCCGAGAGGTATTCGGTGAAGGTCAGGCCTTCGGCATCCTCGCGCCCCGACCAGCGGGCGGACATCTTGTAGTCAAAGACCACATAGCCGCCGGCAGTGGCGGTGAACATCACGAGAAATCCGATCAGGCGAAACACGGGGCCAGTCCTTGCTGCTTTGCAACGCTGATAGCCGCGAATTTTGGCAAGGTTCGGGCAGGGGAGAAGTTTTTTGTCAGATCCGGCGGACAACCGACGTCACCGCGAACAGCGCGGCGGCGACCACGATGATCGAAGGTCCGGTCGGCGTGTCCTGCCAAAGCGACAGTCCCAGGCCGCCAAGCCCCGAGACCGCGCCCAGGATGATTGCGGTGACGGCCATCGACTCGGGCGTGCGGGCAAAGCTGCGGGCGGCGGCGGCGGGGATGATCAGCATGGCCGCGATCAGCAGCGCGCCGACGATCTTCAGCGCCACGGCCACGACAAGGGCCAGGGCGATGACCAGGACCAGGCGCTCACGGTTCGGGTCGATCCCGGCGGCATGGGCCAGGTCTTCGGACAGGGTGGCGGTCAGCAGCTTTTGCCAGCGCCAGACAAGCAGCCCCAGGACCGTCAGCGAGCCAAGCCAGACCAGCCCCAGCTCGGACCGCGAGACGGCAAGGATGTCGCCGAAAAGGTAGCTCGACAGGTCGGTGCGGACCGCGGGGAAGAAACTGACGGCGACAAGGCCGAAGGCCAGGGCGGAATGGGCCAGGACGCCCAAAGTGGTGTCCATCGCCCAGCCCCGGGCCGACAGGCCCGCGACGGTGACGGCCATCGCCAGGGCCACGGTCAGCGTGCCAAGCCCGATGGGCAGGTCGGTCGCCAGCGCCAGCGCCACGCCCAGCACCGCGGCGTGGGCCGTGGCATCGCCGAAATAGGCCATCCGGCGCCAGATGACGAAAGACCCAAGCGGCCCGGTGGCCAGCGACAACCCGACGGCGGCAAGCCCTGCGCGGACCAGGAAGTCGTCAAGCATGGTCGTGCTCGTGCTGAGGGCGATGGTGGTGCGGGTGGCCGTCGTCGTGGTCGTGGTCGTGTTCGTGGCGATACAGCGCCAGCGCGCCTTGCGTCCCAAGCCCGAACAGCGCCCGGTATTCCGGGGCGGTCGAGACCACACGGGGCGTGCCTTCGCAGCAGATGTGGCCGTTCAGGCAGATCACCCGGTCGCTGGCCGCCATGACGACATGCAGGTCGTGGCTGATCATCAGCACCGCCGCGCCGGTCTGATGCCGGACCTCCTCGATCAGGCGGTAGAAGGCCGCCTCGCCGGGCTGATCCAGGCCCGAGGTCGGCTCGTCCAGCATCAGCAGCTGCGGCTTGCCCAGCAGCGCGCGGGCAAGCAGGACCCGTTGCAACTGCCCGCCGGAAAGCGTGGTCATCTGCTCGGCCTCCTGGCCCGCCATGCCGACCCGCGCCAGCGCGTCTGCGGCGGCCCGATCGGTGACCCTGGTCGGCAGCGACAGGAAGCGGCGCACGGTGATCGGCATCGTCCGGTCGATGGTCAGCCGCTGCGGGACGTAGCCGATCCGCAGGCCAGCCCGCCGCAGAAGACGGCCCTCGGCCACCGGGACGATGCCCAGAAGCGCGCGCAGAAGCGTCGACTTGCCCGATCCGTTGGGGCCAAGGATCGTGACGATCTCGCCGGGTTCGACCTTCAGGCTGATGTCGTGCAGCACCTCGTCGGCCCCGAAGCGGACGCAGACATGCTCGGCAGCGATCAGGGCCGTGCCGGGAAGGCTCATGCCTGCCCCCGGCAGTTCGGGCACAGGCCAAGCGCCTCGATGGTGGACCGTTCGACCTGAAAGCCGGCCCTGGCCGCTTCGGCCTCCAGCGAGGCGCGGGCGGTGCTGGCCTCGGCCTCGGCGACCATGTGGCAGCTGCGGCAGATCAGGAAGGCGGGGGCGTGGTCCTTGCCGGGATGGACGCAGGCAGTGAAGGCGTTCAGGCGCTGGATGCGGTGGGCAAGGCCCTGCTCCACCAGGAATTCCAGCGCGCGATAGGCGACGGGCGGCTGGTTGCCGAAGCCTTCCGTCGCCAGCCGGGCCAGCACGTCATAGGCGCCAAGCGCCTTGTGTTCCTCCAGCAGGATTTCCAGCACCCGGCGGCGCACCGGGGTCATCCGCGCACCGGCGGCCGTGGTCACCGCCTCGGCCCGCGCCAGCGCGTCCTGGGCGCAATGCGCGTGGTCATGCGCCGCGAAGGCAAGATCGGGGTCGGGCATCAGCTGGCTCTTGACCTGTTATAATATTACATACATAGAGCGGAGCAACGACAGAAGGAAGCCGCCGATGCGTTATATCATCACTCTCCTCGCAACTGCCACCCCCGCCCTGGCCGAGGTGCCGAAGGTGGTCACCGACATTCCTCCGGTCCATGCGCTGGTGGCGCAGGTGATGGGCGATCTTGGCGCGCCCGAGCTGCTGCTGGGCCGGGGGGCCGACGAGCATGACTTCCAGCTGAAGCCCAGCCAGGCCGGGGCCGTGGCGGACTCGGACCTGGTGGTCTGGATCGGGCCGGAACTGACGCCCTGGCTGGACAATGCGCTGGACAGCCGCCCCGAAGGCGCGGCCGCGCTGGC
>PNNE01000345.1 GCA_013824055.1 Rhodobacter sp.
ACCAACGAGCAGGACTTCCTGCAGGCGCGGCTGATCCGGGCGGGGGTGACGATCCATCCGCTTGTCGCGCTGACATCGCAGGGGAAAGGCGAGGCGACCTTCGCCTGCGTCTACACCGGCCGGAAGAAGCCCCTGCCCTGCGGCACGCTGATCCTTTGCACCGGACGGCTGCCCGATGCCGCCTTGCAGGCTGAGCTGGTGGCGCAGGGCATCACCGCCGCCCGGATCGGCGACGGCCTGACCCCGTCGTCCGTCGCCGATGCCGTCTACTCTGCCCACCGCTTCGCCCGGCTCTTGGGTGAGCCCGACCTGCCCCCGCGCCGGGAACATGCGCCGGAAAGGAGCCCTTGATGCGCCAGCGCCGTCCGGCACGGACCCCGAACGCCATTCCACAGCCGCCCTTCGGTCAAGTGCGGCGACCCTATGAGCCGATCAAGGTGATCAGCGACGATCAGGTGGAGACGATCCACCGGACGGCCCTGACGCTGTTGCAGACGCAAGGGATGCGGGTGTTGAACGGGCGGGCGCTGGACCTGTTTCGCGGGGCGGGCGCTCGGGTCGAGGGGCAGATGGTCTACCCCGAACCCGCGATGATCGAGGAAAGGCTGGCGACGGTCCCCCGCAGCTTTGGGATTGCCGCGCGCAACCGGGCGAAGGACCTGCGGTTTGGCGGCAATGACATGGTCTTCGCATCCGTCGGCGGCCCGGCCTATGTGATGGACCTGGACCGCGGCCGCCGCGACGGAACCTTGCAGGACATGCAGGACTTCCTGCGCCTGTGCCAGGGCCTGAACGTGATCCAGCAGGACTCGGGCGGGCCGCTGGAGCCGATGGACCTGCCCGCTTCAACCCGGCATCTGGACCTTTATCTGAGCCAGATCACGCTGCTGGACAAAAGCTGGCAGCTGAACGCCCTGGGGCTGCGAGCGGACGCTGGACGGGATCGAGATGGCCGCCCTGTCGATGGGCTGGTCGCTGGACGATCTGGCAAGGCAGCCGATGCTGATGGGGGTGATCAACACCAACTCGCCGCGCCAGCTGGATGTGCCGATGGCAGAGGGGCTGATGGCGCTGGCCGAACACGGGCAGGTGGCGATCGTGACGCCCTTCACGCTGGCGGGGGCGATGGCGCCGGTCAGCCTGGCCGGGGCGCTGGTCTTGCAGCATGCCGAGGCGATGTTCGGGGTGGCCTTGACCCAGATCGTCCGGCCAGGCGTGCCGGTGATGTATGGCGGCTTCACCTCGAACGTCGACATGAAGACCGGCGCGCCCGCCTTTGGCACGCCCGAATATGCCAAGGCGGCGCAGGCCTCGGGGCAGTTGGCGCGGCGTATCGGGGTCCCGTTCCGGTCGTCGAACACCACGGCGGCCAATGCCCTGGACGCGCAGGCGGCCTACGAAGCCATGATGTCGCTCTGGGGCTGCCTGATGGGCGGGGCGCATCTGGTGATCCACGGGGCGGGCTGGATGCATGGCGGGCTGACCGCCAGCTTCGAAAAGCTGATCCTGGATGCCGAGCTTTTGGGGATGATGCAGGCCTACTTCCGCCCCATCGCGGTCAATGACGAAGCCCTGTCGCTGGAGGCCATCGCCGAGGCGGGCGTGGGGGGGCATTTCTTCGGCACGGCGCAGACGATGGCACAGTATGAAAACGCCTTTCATCCGCCGATGCTGTCGAACTGGGACAACTACCCGACCTGGCAGGCGCGCGGGTCCGAAGAGGCGCCGCAGCGGGCGAACCGCATCTGGAAGGACCTGCTGGCCAATTACCGACAGCCGCCGCTGGACGAAGGCATCCGCGAGGCGCTGGAGGATTTCGTTGCGCGCCGCAAGGCCGAGGGCGGGGCTCCGACGAACTGATGGCGCGCTTCACCCGCCTGTCCGCAGCAGACCGTCGCACGCAACTGATGGATGTGGCACTGGCCGGGCTGGCGAAAGGCGGCATCCAGGAGTTCACGGTGGACCGGATCTGCGCCGCCGCTGGCGTGTCGCGCGGGCTGATCCTGCACCACTTCGGCTCGATGGGCGGGCTGCTGGCGGCGGTCTATGCGCGGCTGTACCGCGAGACGACGCCGGACCTGACCGCCCTGCCCCCGGAAGCCCGGATCGAGGCACTGATCACGGGCAGCTTCGCGCCCAGGGCCTTCAACCGCGACAGGCTGAACGCCTGGGTGGCACTCTGGGGTCAGATCGCCAACACTCCGGCGCTGCGGGACGAACACCGTCGGCAGTACAAGACCTATCTGGCCCAGGTCAGCGCGGCGATTGCCGCCGTGGCTGATGCCGAGACGGACGCTTGCGCCCTGGCCAAGTCCTTGATCTGCCTGATCGACGGGCTTTGCCTGCAACATTGCCTCGACCCCGCGGCGATGCCGGCCGACGCGGCGAAAACGGCCTGCCGGGCCTTCCTTGCGCCGCACCTGGGGCCGCACCTGGGCCCGAACCTGAGCCCGAACCTGTGTCAGTCAACGCCAATCTGACGCGCAAGCTTGCCCAGCGTCTGCAACCCAAGCGTCTCGGCGCCGAAGCCCTTGGCGTCGTGGTAGGCCTGCGCGGTCGCCATCACCATGCCAAGTGTCACCCTGGTCGCGCCGTCCAGATCCTCGAAGCTGGCCCAGGCATCGGCATGTTTCGGGCCGTTCTCGCCCCAGTGCAGCGTGTAGTCCAGCCGCGCCTCGGGGATCACCGCGCCGTACTTGTGGTGGTTGGGATAGACCGTCCCATCGGGCGCGATCATGTCGAAGACCCACTCACCCCCGGCCCGCAGGTCGATGCGGCTGGTGCGGCAGGAAAACCCGTCCGGCCCCCACCACTTCGGCAGGCTTTCGGCGTTGAACCAGGCACCCCAGACCACCGGGACCGGAGCCTTGATCACGCGCCGGATGACCATCGTGCGTTCAGCCACGCCCGCCAGGTTGGCCAGTCCGGCGGCAAAGCCCTGGCGGTAGCCGTCGGCCATGTCCGCGGCCAGCGAGGCCAGCTGCACCGTCACCGTGATCCGGCTTGCGTCGCCACCGCCCGAGAATTCGGCGGTGACAAGGGCCGCGGAGTGCCGCTGCCCGTCTTGCGAGACCACCTCGTACCCCACGGTCCGCGCTTCGGGGACCAGGTCCAGCCAGCCGCCGTCGACCCGGATATCGGGCTGCCCCGCCACCTTGCACAGCGAGACCTCGCGCCCCCCGACGCGGGCATCGGCTTCCAGAAACTCCACCGTCACCGAGGGCGCCGGAGCGGCCCAGACCGCCCGCGCGGCAGGAGAGGTCCAGGCAGCGAAAAGCGTGGCCAGCGGGGCTGCGACCTGGCGCTCGAAGGTCAGGGTGGCGAAGCGGTCGCCCACCGCGTCGCGGCTCATGATTTCAGGCCTTGGGCGTAGTGTTCAAGCTGGGTGACGACCGTTCCCCAACCGTCGTGGAACCCCATGTCCCTGTGCGCCTTTGCCGTGTCCGCGTTGCGGTGCCGGGCGATGGCGGTGTACTTCGTGCGACCGCCACCGATGTCCTCGAAGATCACGATCGCGGTCATGAACGGCTCGGGCGCGGGTTTCCAGCCTTCGGTGTAAGAATCCGTGAACACAAGCTTTTCGTTCGGCACGACGTCAAGATAGACGCCGTTGTTCTGCATCTCGTTGCCCTCGACGTCGAAGGTCGTGTTGCACCTGCCGCCGACGCGCACATCCAGGTCGCAGGCGGTGACCTTGTGCGGTTTCGGCACGAACCAGTGGACAAGATGTTCGGGCGTGGTCCAGCACATGTACAAGATGTCGCGCGGGGCGTTCACCTCGCGGGTCAGGACAAGATCGAGTTCGGGGTCCAGATCGGGGATCATTTCTCGCGCTCCTTCATCAGGGTCATCACATAGTCGTCCAGGCGGTCCAGCCGCGCCTCCCAGACCTTGCGCTGATCCTCCAGCCAGTCGGTCATCGGCTGCAGGGCCCCGGGCTGAAAGGCGCAGGACCGGACGCGGCCGTCCTTCTGGGTCGCGACCAGCCCCGCCGCCTGCAGCACCGAAAGGTGGCGCAGGATCGTCGGGAGCTTGAACCCCGAGAGCCCGGCCAGTTCCGTCACCGGCGCAGGACCCTGGGCCAGGCGGTTCAGCATCATGCGCCGGGTCGGGTCCGAAAGCGCGTGGAACAGCAGGTCGAGATGGGGATCATGCTTAGCCATGCCGCTAACTATACTCCTTACGCTGGACGAGAAAAGGATAAACTTAGCCGATCGGCAAAGTTTCTCATCTTCCGGTTTTCGCGACAAGTGATTTTCGGGCCTGCTTGAAATTCTGCGCCTGCTTTCCTTGCCGTC
The DNA here is from genome assembly GCA_013824055.1 of Rhodobacter sp. Taxonomy (GTDB): domain Bacteria; phylum Pseudomonadota; class Alphaproteobacteria; order Rhodobacterales; family Rhodobacteraceae; genus Tabrizicola. Next base: position 4,299 of record PNNE01000345.1, read on the forward strand.
CAAGGGCGCTGTCCGGTATCGTGTGCCAAAGCATACAGGCGCCCGGACGGGCTTGAGGGGGACGTGCCATGACCAAGCGGATCGACCGGGCGGGGCTACAGGTGGACGCGGTGCTCGCCCGCTTTGTCGAGGACGAGGCGCTTGCCGGCACGGGGATCGACGCCGGGACGTTCTGGTCGGGCTTCGCCGGGCTGCTGGCGGAGTTCGCGCCGCAGAACCGGGCGCTCCTGGCCAGGCGGGATGCCTTGCAAGCGAAGATCGACGCCTGGCACCTGGCCCGGCGCGGCCAGCCGCATGATCATGCGGCCTACAAGGCCTTCCTGACCGAGATCGGCTATCTTCTGCCCGAAGGTCCGGCGTTCAGCATCGAGACGACCAATGTCGACCCCGAGGTCGCCCAGGTCCCCGGCCCGCAGCTGGTGGTGCCGATCACCAATGCCCGCTATGCGCTGAACGCCGCCAATGCACGGTGGGGCAGCCTGTACGACTGCCTTTACGGGACGGATGCGATGGGCTCCCCGCCGCCACCGGGCGGGTATGAGCGGGGTCGCGGCGCGCGGGTGATCGCGCGAGCGCGGGTGTTCCTGGACGAGGCCTTTCCCATCGCCGGGGCCAGCCATGCCGATGTGCGCCGCTACGTCGTGAAGGAGGGCGCGCTGCTGGTGGACGACCTGCCGCTGGTGGACCCGGCGAAATTCGCGGGCTACCGCGGCAACCCGAAGGCCCCGGATGCGGTCCTGCTGCGCAACAACGGGTTGCATGTCGAGCTGGTCTTCGACCGGGCGCATTTCATCGGTGCGCGCGACCAGGCGCTGCTGGCCGACGTGCAGCTGGAAAGCGCGCTGACCGCGATCATGGACTGCGAGGATTCGGTCGCCTGCGTCGATGCCGAGGACAAGGTCGGCGCCTACCGCAACTGGCTGGGGCTGATGCAGGGGACCCTCACCGAGGCGTTCCAGAAGGGCGGCCGCAGGGTGGAGCGGCGGCTGGCGGCGGACCGCGCCTATCTGGACCCGCAGGGCCGGCCCTTCGCCCTGAAGGGCCGTGCGCTGATGTGGGTGCGCAACGTCGGCCATCTGATGACCAATCCGGCGATCCTGCTGCCGGACGGGTCGGAAGTGCCCGAGGGCCTGATGGACGCGATGCTGACCGTGACCATCGCGCTGCATGACCTGAAGAAGACCGAGGGGATGCGCAACTCGGTCCTGGGGTCGGTCTATGTGGTCAAGCCCAAGATGCACGGGCCCGAGGAAGTGGCCTTCGCCGACGCGGTGATGGCGCGGGTCGAAGAGGTGCTGGGGCTGCCTGCGAACACGGTCAAGCTGGGGATCATGGACGAAGAGCGGCGGACCTCGGTCAACCTCAAGGAATGCATCCGCGCGGCGAAGGGGCGGGTTGCGTTCATCAACACCGGCTTTCTGGACCGGACCGGGGACGAGATCCACACCAGCATGGAGGCCGGGGCGTTCAGCCGGAAGGACTTCATCAAGCGCAAGTCCTGGATCACCGCCTATGAGAACCTGAACGTCGATATCGGGCTGGAATGCGGGCTGTCGGGCCGTGCCCAGATCGGCAAGGGGATGTGGGCGATGCCCGACCTGATGGCGGCGATGCTGGACGAGAAGATCGCCCATCCCCGCGCGGGGGCGAACACCGCCTGGGTCCCCTCGCCCACCGCGGCGACGCTGCATGCCCTGCACTACCACAAGGTCGATGTGCTGGGCGTGCAGGCGCGGCTGGCCAGGGGCGGGCGGCGGGCGCATGTGGACGGCATCCTGGACATCCCGCTGGCCAGCTTCCGCGCCTGGACCGCAGCACAGGTGATGCGCGAGGTGGAAAACAACGCGCAAGGCATCCTTGGCTATGTGGTGCGCTGGATCGACCAGGGGATCGGCTGTTCCAAGGTGCCGGACGTGAACGACGTGGGGCTGATGGAGGACCGCGCCACCTGCCGGATTTCCGCCCAGCACATCGCGAACTGGCTGCATCACGGGGTGGTCAGCGAGGCCGAGGTGATGGAGGCGATGCGGAAGATGGCGGCGGTGGTGGACCGGCAGAACGCAGGCGATCCGCTGTATCGCCCGATGGCGCCGGCCTTTCAAGGGGCGGCCTTTCAGGGGGCGGCCTTTCAGGGGGCGGCCTTCCAGGCGGCCTGCGATCTGGTCTTCAAGGGGCGGGAGCAGCCTTCGGGCTATACCGAGCCGCTGCTGCATGCCTGGCGGCTGCGGGTCAAGGCTGGGTGAGGTCCACGGCGGGCATGCCAGATCGATCCTCTTGCCGCAATGGGTTGATCGGGACTTCTGACCGCGGGGCGGGTCGGGGCGGTTCTTGAATGGAGCGCCTTGCGGCGCACGCCTTTTGTCTCGTCGTCGGGCTGCGCCTCCTCCTCGGTCGTTGGGGGCGCTTCGCCCCCCAAACCCCCCGAGGATATTTGCAGCCAGGTGAAAGGCCCTGTGGGGGTGTGCCTTCCCCGTGTGGCGAACCACCGGATCGTCGGGCTGGCCGAGGGCCGTGCGCAGCGGTCGCAAGGCGCGGGCGACGGCGCTGGTCATGACCTCGCGGCTTCTCGCCCGAGGGTCGCAAAAGCGGTCGCGCGGGTGCCGGGTCAGGTCCGGTCGGGAGGGGTCTGGCCCAGCAGCCCGACCTCGCGTGACCGCCTGGGCCGCAGATAGGCCCAGTTCAGGAGAGCGGCGGGGATGCCGATGGCAAGACCGGCGACGCCGGCCCAGAGGAAGGTGGCAAGCTCGTACCGCCCGAAGGCGAGGCCCGCGATCACGACGGCTCCGGCAACGGACGAGGCCCAGATCGCGACCAGCCAGATGCGAAGATGAGGGAACATGGCGCAGCTCCTTTCATGCAGGTCGCTGGATCAACGACCCGGACCGGCTGCGGTTCCCCGCCGGGCGCTACCCGATGTCCAGCGCTATCGCATGAACCCGCTGGTTCAGATCCCCCAGCGCCTGCTGCACGGCGCGGTGCCGGGCGATGCGGGTCATGTCCCGGAAGGCCGCCGCGCGGATGGTGATGTGGAAGTGGCTGGCGCCCGAGCCGTCGTCACCGGCATGGCCTGCGTGCTTGTGACTTTCGTTCTCGACCTTTAGGACGGACGGCCGGAAGGCGGCGGTCAGTCGGTCCTCGATTTCCTCTTTCACCGTCATGTCAGGCCAGCCCCCTTCTAACTTCCGGGAAAAGCCCTAAACTCATGCCCCCGAGTCGGAAAGGCCCAGTTCGCATGTCCAGTCGCCCGCCATTCGAGTTCAACATCAGCGCCGCCGCTGACAAGAAGCGCAAAAAGACCGGGCGGCGCGGGATGTCGGGGGCGTTCGAGACCGCGGACAAGCCCTGCGATTACCCGGCCTGCAAGGAAAAGGCCGCGTTCCGCGCGCCGAAATCGCCGGACCTGCTGGATGAGTTCTTCTGGTTCTGCAAGGACCACATCCGCGAATACAATCTGAAATGGAACTTCTTCCAGGGCACCACGGACGAGGAGTTCCAGAAGTTCCTGGACAAGGACCGGGTCTGGGAGCGGGAGACGAAACCCTTCAGCCGGATCGGCGACGGCAACGCCTGGGCGCGGCTGGGGGTGAATGATCCGATGGCGCTGCTGGGTGAGAAGGCGACGCAGAATCCGGGCCGCCCCAGCTCGGCTGCGACGCGGAAGCTGCCGCCGACGGAACGCAAGGCGATCGAGATCCTGGATGCGCGCGACACGATGTCCAAGACCGAGATCCGCAAGGTCTACAAGGGGTTGATCAAGGTGCTGCACCCCGACATGAACGGT
>PNNE01000173.1 GCA_013824055.1 Rhodobacter sp.
AGGCCCTGCGCTTCGCGGGCGGCGATGGCCTCGGCGAAGCTGGCCTCGACGTCATCCGACAGGAACGAGCGGATGCGGTCAAGCTCACCCTTCTCGAAGGCCATCAGGATCATCTCGTAGGCACCACGGGCACCTTCCAGGAAGGGGCCGACAGTGAAGGACGGTTCGACCTTCTTCATTTCGGCCAGGGCCCTGGCGGCGTCGGAGCCTTCGGGAACATGGTCGACGATGTCACGGTCGGGGCCACCCTCGATCACCTCGAAGTCGCGGCGGACACGGGGACGGACGTCCTCAAGCGGGATCGGCGGCTTCTCGAACCCGTCGCGGGTGCCAAGGACGGAACGGAGCTTCAGGATGAGGAAGACCGCGATCCCGGCAAGGACCAGGAGTTGGATCAGGGATCCGTTCATGAGTAACCTCGGACTTTCCGTTTGAAACCTTTGGGTCTGCCCTTATGTAGGGCGGGGTCGCGGCGAAGTCTACCATGTGACCGAAGAACGCAGGTGGAGAATGAATATGTGGGTCGTGCTGGGCGTGCTGGCCTTGCCGCTGGTCGAGATCGCGCTGTTCGTGACGCTGGGGGCAGCGCTGGGACTGTGGCTGACGCTGGCCTGGGTGCTGCTGACCGGGATCGGCGGGGTCCTGATGCTGAAGGGCCTGGCGCTGTCGGGCCGGCACCGGCTGCGCGAGGGGTTGCAGGAGGGGTTGCAGGACCCGCTGTCGCCGCTGGCGCACAAGGCGCTGATCGGGCTGGCGGCGGTGCTCTTGGTCCTGCCGGGGTTCTTCACCGACACGCTGGGGCTGATCCTGCTGCTGCCCCCGGTGCGCGGCCTTGTCATCCGGCAGATGGGCCGCCGGATGCGCGGCGTGATGGTCGTCCGGCGCCGGGCAAATCGCGACGACGACGTCTATGAGCATCGGCCGCTGGACGATGATCCGGACTGATTTCCGCGCGCTGACCACCGGATCGTGAGGGGAACCGCGGCGGCGCGGGGGCGTTGGTCTGGCACATCCAGAAGCCAGTGCCGAAGCGAGGTTGCCGTGACCGTCTCTCCCGAACCGAACCACACTGTCGCGATTGTCCTGGCTGGCGGTCAGGGCACCAGATTGTTCGAGCTGACCGGCCGCGACTGCAAGCCGGCGCTGCCCTTCGCCCGCTTTCACCGCATTGTCGACTTCACGATGGCCGCGCTGGCGCGGTCGGGCGTGGGCCGGGTGCTGGTCGGAACGCAGTACCGGCCGGAAACGCTGACGGCGCATCTGCGCGAGGTCTGGGACCCGGTCTGGCCGGATGGCGGGCTTGTGCTGCGCGACGGGTCGACGGCCGGACCTGCGGGCTATCGCGGCACGGCGGATGTGCTGCGGGCCAATGCGGCCGAGCTGGACGCGATGGGTGCGCGCGAAGTGCTGGTCGTGGCCGCGGACCATGTCTATTCGATGGACTACCGCGGCTTCGTCGAAGCCCACCGGGAAAGCGGCGCCAAGCTGACGCTGGCGGCACTGCCCGTCCCGCGTGACCAGGCCGCGCGGTTCGGCATCGTGACCGAGGGTCCGGGCCACCGGATCGCCGACTTTGCCGAGAAGCCGGCCAGACCTGCGGCGATCTTCGGCGACCCGAAACACTCGCTGGCCTCGCTGGGGATCTACGTGATCGACTGGCCCTGGCTGCGCGAGGTGCTGGCCGATCCCGGGGTGCTGGATTTCGGCGAGGATGTGATCCCTCGGGCGGTGCGTGGCGGCGAGGCGGCAGTCTGGCGCTGGGACGGGTACTGGCGCGATGTGGGCACGCTGGACGGGCTGCGCGAAAGCTGGCTGGACTTCGAACAGGGTCCGCCGCCCTGTCGCAGACCCCTGGTCCCCGGCATGAAGGTGCGGATGCAGGCGGCGACGCTGCCGCGCGACGGTTTCAACTCCAGCGTCAACATGGGCGGGCTGCGGCTGATGTCGCCGCTGGTGGGCAGCGGCAATCCCGACCGCTGGACCGCGCTGGACCGGTCGGTCCTGATGCCGGGGGCGCGCGTCTCGCCCGGCGTGCGGCTGACCAATGTGATCGTGGCACCGAACACGGTGATCCCGCAGGGGCTGCGCATCGGCGACGACCCCGAAGAGGACGCGCGGTGGTTCCGCGTCTCGGACGGGACCACGCTGGTCACTTCGGCCATGCTGGCGCGGCGCGGTGCGATGCGGGCACCCTTGTTTCCGCTGTTTCCTGGCGGGTCGATGCTGCTTCGCAAGGCGCAGGGGGTCCGATGATCCACGGGCAGACGATGACTCCCGCCTTCGACGCAACCAAGGGCCGCCCCGACACGATCGGGGCGGTTTGTGATGGCGAGGGCACCAACTTCGCCCTGTTCTCCGAGAATGCGACGCGGGTGGAGCTGTGCCTGTTTGACGACGACGGCAAGGTCGAGACCGCGCGGCTGGACCTGCCGGACATGCAGGGCGGGATCTGGTTCGGCTATCTGCCGGGCGTCGGGCCGGGGCAGGTCTACGGCTACCGGGTGCATGGCCCCTGGGCGCCCGAGGCAGGGCATCGGTTCAATCCGGCCAAGCTGTTGCTGGACCCCTATGCCCGCGAGTTGCGGGGCGAGCTGACCTGGGACCCGGCGGTCTTTGGGCATGCGGGCGACGATCTGACCAGGGACGACCGCGACTCGGCCCGCTTCGTGCCGAAGGCCGTGGTGGTGGACCCCGAATTCGACTGGACCGCCGACGCGGCGCTGCGCCACCGCTGGGAAGAAACCCTGATCTGGGAGGCGCATCCCAAGGGGGCGACGATGCTGAATCCCGGCGTCCCCGGAGGCGGACCGGGGGTCGCTGTGTGGTCTGGCCTCGGAGGCGATCATCGCGCATCTGCAACGGATCGGAGTGACCGCAGTGGAGCTGTTGCCGATGCACGGGTTCCTGCATGACCAGTTCCTGCTGGACAAGGGGCTGACGAACTACTGGGGGTACAACACGCTATCCTTCTTTGCGCCGCACCGGGCCTATCTGAAGACAGGTCGCGCCGATGAGGTGAAGCAGGTCATTCGCAAGCTGCACAAGGCGGGGATCGAGGTGATCCTGGACGTGGTCTACAACCACACGGCCGAGGGGTCCGAGCTGGGGCCGACGCTGTCGTTCCGGGGGATCGACAACGCCTCCTATTACCTGCTGGCGACGAACAGGCGGCACTGTTTCGACACGACGGGCTGCGGCAACACGCTGAACGTGGCGCATCCGATGGTGCTGCGGATGGTGATCGACAGCCTGCGCTACTGGGTGCAGGCGATGCATGTCGACGGGTTCCGCTTCGACCTTGCCTCCACTCTGGGGCGCGAGGCCGAAGGGTTCGAGCGCGACGGCTCGTTCTTCGCGGCCATCCGGCAGGACCCGGTGCTGAGCCAGGTCAAGCTGATCGCCGAGCCGTGGGACATCGGCGAGGGCGGCTATCAGGTCGGAGGGTTCCCCTTCCCGTTCCGCGAATGGAACGACAAGGCGCGCGACGACATGCGGGCCTACTGGCGGCGCGATCCGGGGCTGAAGGGCGATCTGGCGCAGCGGCTGCTGGGGTCTCCGATCCAGTTCGACCATTCGCGGCGGCCGGCGACCTCCTCGATCAACTTCCTGGCGGCGCATGACGGGTTCACCCTGCGCGATGTGGTCAGCCATGACGGCAAGCACAACGAGGCCAATGGCGAGGACAACCGCGACGGCCACGATCACAACATCAGCCACAATCTGGGGGCCGAGGGGCCGACCGACGATCCCGGCATCCTGGAGGCGCGGCACCGCCGGTCGAAGGCGATGCTGGCGACGCTGCTCTTGTCGCAGGGCGTGCCGATGCTGCTGGCGGGTGACGAGTTCGGGCAGACCCAGGGCGGCAACAACAACACCTATGCCCAGGACAGCGAGATCTCCTGGCTGCACTGGGACGCCGCGGATGATCGGCTGGTGGCCGCGGTGGCGGCCCTTGTCGCCTTCCGGCGCGAGGTGGGGCTGGCGGATTCGCGCTTTGCCCGCGGTCCGGGCGAGGGTGACGGACCCGAGATCACCTGGCACGGACCGGACGGGTCGCTGGCCGAGGACGGCTGGGCGCAGGAGGCTCCGCTTGGGTTGCGCTATCATCGGGCGGAAAGCGATCTTCTGATCGTGCTGGCTCCGGGGGAGGCGGCAGAGTTCCAGCTGCCCGAGGGCACCTGGCGGCGGCGGATCGACAGTTCGCGCGATCCGGTCGTGTGCGATACAATCGAAAGCGGCAAAGTTTCGCTGGGCTGGCAATCGGTGTCGGTCTGGCAGGAAGTGGCGGGGTAGCGGCCGGAACCTTCGGACGGCCCGCAGCGTTGGGATCAGGACTTCCCCCATTGCAACGGAGACGAAAGATGGCACTGGTCAGCGACCACGAGAACACCCGGAACCCGCCCGCAATCCCGCCGATCGAGGCGGACCGGGTCTGGGAGATGCTGAAGGCGATCGACATCGCGATGCTGGTCACCCGCAGCGCCGACGGCCTGCGCGGTCGGCCGATGTCGACGATCCCCACGCCGGAAAAGGGCGTGATCTACATCCTGACGGAAAGCGACAGCACGGCGGCGCGGGATATCCGGGTCGATGGCTCGGTCTTTCTGGGCTACCAGGGGCGCGGCGATCATGTCGCGCTGGTGGGTCAGGCCACGGTCGACCCGGACAAGGGTCTGGTCAAGGACCTGTGGAACCCCGGCGCGCAGCTGTTCTGGCCGCAAGGGCCCGAAGTGCATGACGTGGTGACGCTGGTGATCGACCCCGGACACGCCGATGTGTGGGACGGGCCGGGCCTCCTGCGCGGCATCGCCGAGATCGTCGCCGGTGCGGTGACGGGAAGATCCCCCGACCTGGGCACCAGGGGCGAGGCCGAGCTGTAAGGCGTCAGGCCGCCGCGGCGGTCGTCTTGTCGAAGGCATGGGAGAACAGCTCTTCCATGCCTGCGACAGCAAAGTCCGCTGCACCCTTGCCGGGCGGTGCGGGCTTTGCTTCGGACGGGTCCGGCCACAGCGCGATCCCCAGCTTCACACCCGGCAAGCGACGGCGGAGCAGGCGGATCTGCAAATCCACCGCGGCGCCGCGCGTCGGGTCCAGCGACACCACCACCACGGTCTCGGGCGTGAAGTCGCCCAGCATCCGCGCCACCGACGCGCGCGGCGGCAGCGTCACCACTTCGGCCCCTTCGGCGCTAAGCGCCTGGGCCACCATCCGGGCAGCGGATTCGTCCAGCCGGGTCAGCGCGCCCATCACCAGGATCTTGCGGCCGAGTCCGTCAAGAATACCGTTGGAGACCAGCGTCTTGTCCCCGTCGGCCTGGGGCTGCGCACCTTCGGCGGCAAGGGCCAGCTCTTCCTCGACGACCGAGTCCAGTTCCTCGGTCAGTGTCCAGGCGGCGCTGGCGATGCGCTGGGTCTGGTGGTCCGACAGCAGGCCCGCGGAATGGTCGGCCTGCGCCAGCGCCAACGCCGGGATCGCGGTCCGGTCGTAGTAGTCCGCAAGGAAGTGCTTGGAGGTCGAGGTGGTGGCAGCCTCGGTGAACTCGATGATGCGGCCGGCCAGAAGGCGGTCGTACAGCCGGGCCGAGTCGGCCAGCACCGGCTGGTCGCCGAACATGATCGGGAACAGTCGCAGGCTGGGGACGTGGTGGCCGATCACGACAAGGCAGACGGTCAGCGGCGTGGCGATGATCAGCCCCATCGGCCCCCAGAGCCAGGTCCAGAACATGGCGGACACGATGACGGCCAGGGGGGAGACTCCGGTCCGGCTGCCATAAAACCAGGGTTCGATGATGTTCGAGGTGACCAGTTCGACCACCAGGAACAGCGCCGCGGTCCACAGGACCAGCGACCAGTCGGGCGAGACGGCGAAGGCCATCAGCAGGGGCAGAATCGCCGAGATCGCCGAACCGATGTAGGGCACGAAGCGCAGGACCAGCGTGACAAGCCCGAAGAACAGCGCATTGGGAACGCCGATCACCCACAGGCCAAGCCAGATCGGAATCGCGTAGATGACGTTCACCAGAAGCTGCGCGAGCAGATAGGTCGAGACCCGGCCCCCCGCCTCGGCCAGAAGGCGCGAGGTGGCCAGGATGTTCGCGCCGCCGATCAGCTGCACCAGACGGTCGCGCAGGGTCGCGCGTTCCAGAAGCGCGAAAATGACCACGACGAAGATCAGGCCGAAGATGCCCACGGGCGCAAGTGCGGGCAGGATGATCTCGGTCAGCCATTCGCGGACGCCCGGCTGTTCGACGACTTCCACCTTCATGGTCGTGTCCGAGGCCTCGGGATCGGCCGAGATGCGTTCGGAAATGCGCTCGACCATGCCTTGCAGGTGGGCGATGATCCGGCTGTCCGTGCCCGCGTCGAGGATGGTGTCGACCTTGGTCAGCACATTGCCCTGGTACTGCGGCAGGTTCATGCCGATCTGGCTGAGCTGGTAGGCCAGAATCAGGACAAAGGCCGCCACCATCGCGCCGGCGGACAGGACGGTGACGATCACGGCGGGGGTGTCGCGCAGTCCCCAGCCGCGCAGGTGATTGACCACGGGCGTCAGGATGAAGGTGAACAGCATCCCCAGGGCCAGGGGCAGGAACAGGTCCTGCGCAATGAACAGAATGGCGACGACGGCCGTGATGGTGGCAAGGGTGGTCAGCGAGACGATGGAGTTGCCAGAGGGAGAGGAGTTGCCAGAGCCCGACCAGAGATCCGCACGATCCTTCTGCGTCATGGCGACGTCATCGGTCTTTGGCATCATGTCCCCCGGCTGAACCGCAAGGAGAACGCCCGCGGCCTTCGGCGGTTCCCTTCCAGTTTGTCATGGCACGCGCGTCGCGGAGTGCGGAGTGCAGGCTGCGCGGGGCGGGAACTTCGCGGGCAGTCGGGCGTTGCGGCAGGGTGGAGCGGCAGGGTGAAGTGCGAGGAGATCCAAGATGGCGTCACTGGAAGCCGGGCGGAAGGTCATCCTGATCAACGACGCGGTGCTTGGCCTGCCGCGCGAGACTCTGGCGCTTGACCAGGGCGCCACGGTCTATGTCGCCGGGAGGTCGCTGGTGCAGATGACCCTGGCCGAGCTGGCCGTGCCGGACGCGCGGGCGATCCTGACCGATTTCCGCCAGAGCGCCTCGCTGAGCGCGCTGAACACCACCTTGCAGGCGGCAGGCGGCCTGGACCGGCTGATCCTTGCGGCGGATGGCGATGACAGCGAGACGGTGTTCTCGCTCATGTGCGCGGTCCTGACCTTCCGCTCGGCGCTGCGGCGTCGGCGCGGACGGATCGACCTGATCCTGTCGGACGGTCGGGCCGTGGGGTCGCTGGTGGAATTCCTGCAGCGGATCGGGGGCACGCTGGATCTGGACGGCATCTCGACCGAGCTGCGCATCAGGGAAGCGCGGGCGGTCCGGGCGGTCGCCTGAACCGGTCCCGGCAGGTCTTTGTCGGCCCGCAGCGGCCATGAAAAAGGGCTGCGAGGTCATCGCAGCCCAGTCAAGGGAAGGCGGCAGGGACGGGCCGCCTTCTCAGGGGACGGAAGTCACCTGGTCATCATTCCGCGCACCAGCGAGATGACGAACAGGATGATGAAGATGACGAACAGGATCTGGGCGATCCCGGCCGAGGTGCCGGCGATGCCACCAAAGCCCAGAACGCCGGCGATGATCGCGATGATCAGGAAAGTCACGGCCCAACCAAGCATGATATTCTCCCATGATTTCAGTTTCGGAAGGCCCCGCAGGGCAAAGCGTCAGCTTGCGGGAAGAACACCGCGACGGGCCGATCGGTTCCCTGGGGCGGAAGAAATCCGGTTCGGCGCCGGTCGCACGGCGCGCATTACGGGAACCGGAAGGTCGCTTCGGGACTTGTATTCGCAGAGTGACGGCGCCGCGGCGCGGGGCCGTGCGAGACAGTTCAAACGGATTTTCAGGAGAAGTGCGATGAACGCGAACGACAAGGACATCTCACACCGCGGC
>PNNE01000434.1 GCA_013824055.1 Rhodobacter sp.
ACGGCGCGGGCCAACGGGGTGAATTTCGCCTTCATCAAGGCGACCGAGGGCGGCGATCTGGTCGACCCGATGTTCGACAGCCACTGGCGCGGCGCGGGGGCGGCAGGGGTGAAGCGCGGGGCCTACCACTTCTTCTACCACTGCCGCCCGGCAGCCGAGCAGGCGCGCTGGTTCATCCGCCACGTGCCGCGCACGCCCGGCGCCCTGCCCCCGGTGCTGGACCTGGAATGGACTCCGTTCAGCCCGACCTGCACCATCCGCCGCGACGGGGCGACGATCCGCGAGGAGGCGCGGATCTTCCTGGACATCGTCGGGCGGCACTATGGCCAGCGCCCGATGATCTATACCACCGTGGACTTCTTCGACGACACCGAGCTGTGGCGGCTGCCGGGGGTGGAGTTCTGGCTGCGCTCGGTCGCGGACCATCCGCACGGGGTCTATGACGGCAAGGCCTGGACCTTCTGGCAATACACCTCGACCGGGCTGGTGCCGGGGATCGCCGGGCGGGTGGACATCAACGTCTTTGCCGGATCGAGGCGGGCCTGGGCGGACTGGCTGGGGTCGCGTGGGCTGTAGGACCGCGTTAGCGCACTCTTAAGTTGTGTGGCGGAATCGGACACGGATTGTCGCCAAATGAGCGCAAGGCCGACTCGGTAATTGCCCTGACATGCCATAGTCCTGCCCCGCTTCCGCAGGAAAACAGGGTATGACCGAAAGGACGGCCCCAATGAAAAAGACGATCAAGCTGCTGAAGAAGATTGGCCTTGGGCGCGTCCGCAAGGCCGACGAAGACACGGCGTTCGACAAGCGCCTGAAGAAGGTGAACCGGAACCGGATCGTGAATCACATCGGCCTTGGCGGCCCGGTGTTCAAAAGCCGATCTGAAGAGACGGGAGCCTGAGGCCAGCCATCAGGTCACGCAGTTCCTGCCGGGCAGCGATGTTCGACAGGTTCAACTGATCGACGCCGGTGTCCTTCAGGTCCAGCAGCGTCAGGCCGCGCGGAAACAGTTCGCGAAACACCACACGTTCGGAAAAGCCGCTCAGGACGCGAAAGCCGATGCGGCGGGACAGTTCCTCCAGCGCGGAGCCGACCTTCTTCTTGTTGTGCATCTGCTGCGCACCAAGCCGGTTGCGGACGACGATCCAGTCGATCGGGGCAAGCTTGGCCTGCGCCCGCATCTGCCGCGCGCCCCAGACCATTTCGGAATAGATCGACGGCCCCTTGATCTTGCCGGTCAGCCCATCGACGCGGGCCAGCAGGTCGAAGTCGACGAAACTGTCGTTCAGCGGAGTGATCAGCGTATCGGCCAGCGTGTGCGCCACCTGGCTGAGGCGCGTGTGGCTGCCGGGGCAGTCGATGACGATATAGTCCATCGCGCTGTGCATCGCCTCGATCGCGCGGGTCAGGCGCTGGTCCTGGGCGTTCTCGGCGGTGCCGGGATCAGCCTCGGGCAGGTCGCGGTAATCGGGGGTGGGCAGGTCAAGGCCGGTCTGGGCCAGATAGGCGCGACGGTTCTCGATATAGCGGCCGAAGCTCTTCTGCCGCAGGTCAAGGTCCAGCGCGCCGACCTTCTTGCCAAGCCGGGCCAGCGCGGTGGCGACATGCATGCAGGTGGTGGACTTGCCCGAGCCGCCCTTTTCGTTCCCGACGACGATGATCCGCGCCATGCTGTTCCCTGCCATGCGTCCCGGCGCTTTCTTATGCGGGGACCAGGGCAGGGGAAAGCGGGATTTCGCCGAAGCGGCAAGGGCGATTGCCAAGCGGAAATCGTGGCGAGGCCGTCAAGGGTCTGGGTCCGGGGTTTTCGAGCGCGTCGGTCGCCCGCAATGGAAAGGGGCGCACCCTGCGGCACGCCCCCCGGTCTTGCCGTCGGCTTGGATCAGAAGCCCAGGCCGGCGTACTTGTTCTTGAACTTCGACACGCGGCCGCCGGTGTCCAGCAGCTTGGCCTGCTGGCCGGTCCAGGCCGGGTGCGCCAGCGGGTCGATGTCGAGCGACATCTGGTCGCCCGGCTTGCCCCAGGTCGACCGGGTCTCGTAGGTCGAGCCGTCGGTCATCTTGATGGTGATGGTGTGGTAATCGGGGTGGGTATCGGCTTTCATCATCCCGCTCCTTATTCGGCTTTGGCTTTGTAGGTGGAATCCTCGGCGATACGGGCCGATTTGCCGCGACGGTCGCGCAGGTAGTACAGCTTGGCGCGGCGAACCTTGCCGCGACGCACCACCTCGATGCTGTCGATGTTGGTCGAATAGAGCGGGAACACACGTTCCACGCCTTCGCCGAACGAAATCTTGCGGACGGTGAACGAGGCCGCAATCGTGGCGCCGCCCTTGCGGCCGATGCAGACGCCTTCATAGGCCTGCACGCGGCTGCGGGTGCCTTCGGTCACCTTGTAGCCGACACGGATGGTGTCGCCGGCCTTGAAGTCCGGGATGGTCTTGCCAAGGGAAGCAATCTGCTCCGCCTCGATCTGCGCGATGAGGTTCATGCGCGGTTCCTTTCATGCCTGCGGTGTTTCCCGCAGAGGTGATGCCGCGCCAGAGCTTCCGGTCTTCGTCCGGGTCCCGCTTGCTTGCGCAAGAAGCCCGCCGCAGGTGGCGCCTGCTTTTGTGATGTCCGCGCCCCGTGCGATGACCCTGCGGAAGAAGGCAGGCAGGCAAAGGGAATCGGGTCCGATGGGCTGATGACCCCGGACTGCGCGCGTATATGGGGAAGGCGGGGTTCGGTCAAGGGGGCGGGGGCCGTCAGGGCTTGCGCTTGTCCCACATATCCGGTCGCCGCTCACGGGTCAGGTCTTCCGACTTCTGCCGCCGCCACCGGGCGATTTCGGCGTGGTTGCCGGATTGCAGGACGGCGGGGATCTCCTGCCCCTCCCAGATGGCGGGGCGGGTGTAGTGCGGGTGTTCGAGAAGGCCGTCGGAAAAGCTTTCCTCGTCGGTCGAGGCGGCGTTGCCAAGGACGCCGGGGATCAGGCGGACGGTGGCGTCGAGGATGGCCTGGGCGGCGATCTCGCCCCCCGTCAGGACGAAGTCGCCAAGGGAGATCTCCTCGACCTGGTGGCGGTCGAGGACGCGCTGGTCGACGCCTTCGAAGCGGCCGCAGAGCAGGGTCAGGCCCTCGGCCTGGGCCAGGCGGCGGGCGGTGGCTTGCGTGAAGGGCGCGCCGCGGGGGGAAAGGTAGATCACCGGCCAGCGGGCGCGGTCGACCGGCGTGCCGATGCGGGCGTGGCGGAAGGCTGCGTCGACCACATCGGCGCGCAGGACCATGCCGGCGCCGCCACCGGCGGGGGTGTCGTCGACGTTGCGGTGCTTGCCGTCGCCAAAGGTGCGCAGGTCGATGGTTTCCAGCTGCCACAGGCCGAAGTCCAGCGCCTTGCCGGTAAGCGACAGGCCCAGGGTGCCGGGAAAGGCCTCGGGGAACAGCGTGATGATCCTGGCCCGGAACGCCCCCTTGACCACGCGCGGCTCGTCCAGCAGGTCGCGGGGTTGCAGGCTGGCCTGGATCGACAGACGACCGTGGCTTTTCGGAGTGTCGGACATGGGCCGGGCTTAGCGCGAAAGCCCCGCGCTGGAAAGCCCCGGATCAGGCGGTGCGGGGGGTGGATTTGGCGTGAAGCGGCGTTTCGGGCACGACGGACACGGCCCGAGGCCCAAGCGCGGCCTCGACAGAGCGGGCAAGAGCGCGCAGGCCGTCGCTGAGATCGGCCTGGACATGGGCGGGAAGGTCCGAAGCGGGCAGGCTCTCGGCCACCGCGCGCAGCTGGTCCGGCGCCGGGAAGTCGCTGGCGCGGCTTGGGAAGGCAGCGATCAGGGCCATCGCGCGGGGCACGTACAGCCGCAAGAGGTCAAGGTTCCCATTGGCGATGTCGAAGGCTTTGGCCATGCTTTCCGCGACCTGGCCGGGGGCGACAATCTCGGGCTCGGTCGCCCAGAACACCAGCGCGCGGCGCAGGGCTTCGTGGCTGCGGCTGGGCTTGGCAAGCGCCGCCGTCAAGGCGTTCAGCCGAAGCTCGGCGGCCGGGACATCCAGCGCATCGGCGACGGCAGCAGTGACCGTGGCATCGGGGGCGGTGTCGGGCAGGTTCAGAAGCGGGATGATCGCGTTCGCGGCAGCACCGGCGGCATTGCCGGAATGTGCGGCCTCGGCCTCGTCATCCAGGAAATAGCCCTGGCTGGCCGCCTCGCGCGCGTCCCAGAGCATCCGGCACAGCGGGATGGCAAGGAACGACACGGACAGCGGCACAAGCGGGTCGAGCGCGACGGTCCCGATATCCGCCAGCCCGCCAAGCCCCCGGCCGATGCCGAACAGGACGCCGACCAGCAGAAGCTGCGACAGCAGCTGTGCAAGGGCAGAAAGCCAGGCCTGGGCCGTCAGCCATTCGGCCGGGGTTTCGGGCCATTGTTCCGGGCGCAGCACCATCAGCCAGACGACGAAGATCGCGGTGAAGGAAAACACCATGCTCCAGCCAAAGCCGCAGAGGCCGGCAATCAGCGGCCCGACATAGAGCAGGGCTGCAATGCCCTTTACCAGGCGCATGCGTGTCAGCATGACCCATTCCCTTCCCTGAACGCCACCGTCCCCCTGGTGGGCCGATTACACGTCTTCGTCCGGCACGTCGACGACAAGGCGGCCTGCGGCCAAGTCGACATTGGGCACGATTGCTAGGGTAAAGGGCAAAAGCAGGGCCGATTTGTGACGGCTGCCGGATATTTCCAGGATATCCCCGGCACCGTGGTTGTAGACGGCAGTGACCTTGCCGATCAGCTCGCCGCCAGGGTCATAGGCGGAAAGGCCGATCAGGTCGGCGTGGTAGAACTCGTCGTCGGGCAGGCTGGGCAGGCGATCGCGGGGCACGTGCAGCGTCGTGCCGCGCAGGGCGTCGGCCTGCTCCTTGGTGCTGACGCCCCGGATCCGAGCGCCAAGCCCCCCCGCGACGGGGCGGGTCAGGGTGATGTGGTATTCGCGGCTGCCGTCTTCCGACAGCAGCGGGCCATAGGTGCCGATGTCGGCGGGCTGGGAGCAGAAGGATTTCAGCCGGACCTCGCCCGAGACACCGAAGGACCCGGCGATGGCGCCAATGCAGATCAGGTCGGACATCAGCGGGTCTCCAGATGCAGGGCGTGGGCGCGGGTTTCCCAGCCTTCCTTTTCCAGTTCGGGCACGGTGTCATCCTCTTCTGGCCAGCCGATGCAGAGATAACCGATGAAACGCCAGCCGACAGGAACGTCAAGGTCGCGCAGCAGGCGGTCCTGATCCAGGATCGAGACCCAGCCCAGGCCAAGGCCCTCGGCGCGCAGGGCAAGCCAGAGGTGGGTGATCGCGCCGACGACCGAATAGGCGCGGGTTTCGGGCATGGTGGCCGCGCCAAGGCCCGCCCCTTTGGCTGTGGTGTCGTCGCAGAAGACCGCAAGGTGGACCGGGGCTTCGGCCATGCCCGACAGCTTCAACCGGCTGTAGGTCGCGGCGCGGTCGCCGTCAAAGCCCTTCAGGGCCTGGGCGTTGCAGTCGCGGTAATTGGCCAGACAGGCGGCGCGGCGGTCGGGGCTTTGCACCCGCAGGATGCGCCAGGGTTCGGACAGGCCCACCGACGGGGCCAGCGCAAAGGCCTGCAGGCCGCGGGCCAGCAGGGCTTCGGGAACCGGGTCGGTGCGGAAGCGGCGCACATCGCGCCGCCACCGCATGAGCGCGGCCAGTTCCTCCCGGAAGGCGGGGCTGAACTGGCCGCTCACGAGGGTTACTCGGTCGCCGCTTCGGCAGCCGGTGCGGCAGCGCGGGCGGCCTTCTTGGAGGCGCGCTCGGCCATCGCCTTGCCGGGGGTGCCGGACTTCAGGTTGGCGCGGGCGGCCTTCGGGCGGACGCCGGCGGCTTCCAGGAAGCGGGCGACGCGGTCGGTCGGCTGGGCGCCTTCGGACAGCCAGTGCTGCACGCGCTCCAGGTTCATGACGACGCGCTTTTCGTCGTCCTTGGCCAGCAGCGGGTTGTAGGTCCCCAGCTTTTCCAGGAAGCGACCGTCGCGCGGCATCCGGCTGTCGGTGGCGACGATGGAATAGAACGGGCGCTTCTTGGAACCACCGCGCGCGAGACGGATTTTCATAGCCATTTGGTTTTCTCCTTTGAATGGCGGGTCAACGGGGCAAGCCCCTGTTATTTCTGCAGTTTCTCGTGATGCCTGATGACTTCGCTGATGATGAAGGTCAGGAATTTCTTGGCAAGATCCGGGTCAAGGTCGGCCGCCTGCGCCAGCTGGTCCAGCCGCGCCATCTGCCGGGCCTCACGGTCGGGGTCCGAGGGCGGCAGGTTGTGTTCGGCCTTCAGCCGACCCACGGCCTGGGTCTGCTTGAAGCGCTCGGCCAGGGTGTAGACCAGGATCGCATCCAGCCGGTCGATGGCGTCCCGGTGTTCCTTCAGCAGCGCGGCGGCGCGGGTTGTAGCGTCCATCAAAGCCCTCTTTCCGACATCTGCATCGCGTCCGCGGTCTGCCGAGTTTTCATGCCCGCACCTCCGGCGCCGGGTGGCGCCAGATGGTGATCAAGGTGCCGAAGACTGTCGCGTGCCGTTCCGGGGCGGCACCAAGGCGGCGGGCAAGGGCTTCGGAACGGGGATTGGCCGGGTCGATGTAGCTGATCGGCGGGTGGGCGGTGATCCGGGCGTGGTAGTCGTCCCGCGCGGCACGGGCCGCCTCGACGCCGTAGCCCCGGCCCTCGAAGCCATCGAAAAGGTGCCAGCCAAGCTCGGGCTCGTCCCAGCCGTCGTGGAAGATCATGCCGATGCGGCCGATGAAGTCGCCCGTCTTCGTCTCGACCGAGAAGAGACCATAGCCGCGCAGCACCCAGTGGCCCAGGTTGGCCAGCAGGCCGCGCCAGACCCATTGCCGGTCACGCCCGCCGCCGACAAAGCTGGAGCGGGGGCTGTCGTTGAAGGCAAGCATGGCGGGAAAGTCCGCCTCGCGCGGTTCGCGCAGCACCAGACGGTCGGTCTGAATGACCGGGATCGTCAGGTTGATCTGGTGCGCGGCGGGCGGTGTCATTTCTTCTTCATCAGCCCCGACAGGCCCGCAGGCAGAGTGATCCCGCGCGGCAGGCCGCCCAGGCCGGGGGGCAGGCCGCCAGCCATGCCGCCGCCCTGTTGCATGCCCTTGGCCAGTTCGGCCAGCTGATCGGGCGACATCTTCGAGGGGTCGGGCATGCCGCCCCCACCCGCTTTTCCGCCAAGGAACTGCTTGATCATGTTCTTCATCGCGCCGCCCTTGCCCATCTTCTTCATCATGTCCGCCATCTGCTTGTGCTGTTTCAGCAGGCGGTTGAGGTCGGAGACGTCCAGCCCGGCACCAGCGGCGATGCGCTTCTTGCGGCTGGCGGCAAGAAGGTCGGGGTTCGCGCGTTCCTTCTTGGTCATCGAATTGATCAGCGCGATCTGGTGATGCAGCATCTTGTCGTTCAGGCCGGCGGCCTCGGCCTGGCCCGCCATCTTGCCCATGCCGGGCATCATGCCCATCAGGCCCTGCATGCCGCCCATCTTCAGCATCTGGTCCAGCTGCAGCTTCAGGTCGTTCATGTTGAACAGACCCTTGGCGAAACGCTTGGCCATGCGCTCGGCCTGCTCGGCCTCGAAGGTTTCCTGCGCCTTTTCCACCAGGGCGACGATGTCACCCATGCCCAGGATGCGGCCCGCGACGCGTTCGGGGTCGAACGGCTCGATCGCGTCCATCTTTTCGCCAAGGCCGACGAAGCGGATCGGCTTGCCGGTGACGGCGCGCATCGACAGGGCCGCACCGCCGCGGCCGTCACCGTCCATCCGGGTCAGGACCACGCCCGAGATGCCGACCTTGCCGTCGAATTCGGTGGCGACGTTG
>PNNE01000076.1 GCA_013824055.1 Rhodobacter sp.
ACGCGCGGCCAAGCGGCTGGGTCGCGGCGACCGGGCCGAACCCGCGCGCGCCCAGCAAAAGCCGGGACCAGCGCCGTCCGGGCCGTCCGACGGGCAGGTCGTCAAGGCTGATCCGGCCGTCGAGCAGGGCGCGGTACAGCGCGATGGTCCCAGGCCGCAGATAGGGCGACCAGTGGCAGATCCGGCGTGGCGGGTCGGACAGCGGATGGCCAAGCGCGGCAAGCATCGTCAGCGTCGCCGGCTGGTCGATCCAGAGATCGCGCCAGTTCGGGGGCGTCTGGTCCGCGCTTACCTGACCCTGGCCCAACTGGCCCAGACCCTGGCCCAGACCCTGGCCGATCGACGTGCGCAACCCCAGGTGGATGCCCCATTCGAAACAGGCGTCGAAGAGGTCATTCTCGCGCGTGGTGACGTTGATGACCTGGGCCGTGCGGCCGGCGGGGGTGCGCAACGCCTTCAGCGCGCGGCCCCGGGTTTCGGCGGCGGCCAGCAGGATCAGGCGGGTGATCTGGCCCGGCTCGACATGCGGCAGCGCGGCAAGCGCGACCCGCGCGCCCATCGAATGGGCTATGACCTGCACACCGCGTCCGGTCTGGCCCTGCACAGTGCGCGCGATTTCGGCCAGGGCTTCGCCGGTCTGCCAGGCGCGCAGGTGCGCGCGCCAGGGATCGCAGCGGGCATTCCAGCCAAGCGCGATGCCCAGCCCCTCGGTGCCATCAAGGCCCAGGTGCCGGGGCCAGCTGACAGCGCGGCGGTCCCCCGGCATCGGGTCAAGCGAGAGGATCGAGCCATGCGGGCAGTCGCGCGCAAAGCCGGGGGCATAGCGCCAGCCGTGGATCATGACGACGATGGGGGCTTCGGGGGGCAGCGCGTCCAGCTTGCGGGCAAGCCGGTCCCGGTCAAGCCGCAGGCCTGTGGGCTCGACATCGGCGCGGATGGGGCGGGGATCGTGGGTCATGACAGCGCCACCACTAGGGCTTGTTGCCGCAGGTCTCGCCCAGCCCGGAAACGTGGCGGTGACGCGGCGGTGACAGCCGCGTGACGCACCAGATGTTGTGGCGGCTTGACCACACCCCTGCGGGGGCGTATTCAGGCCTTCGTGGCGATTTGTCCTCCGGATTGCGGGCCACGTTAAACAAGCCGCTAAAGAGGTGAAGGGCATGGCCCCGGCACCTTTCGGTTGTCCGGGGTTTTTTTATTGGCCGGGAGGCCCGCGACAGATGACGAAGGACTGGAAGACCCGCACAAGCCTGGTGCACGAAGGCACCCGCCGCAGCCAGTATGGCGAGATGGCCGAGGCGATCTTCCTGACCCAGGGCTTCGTCTATCCGACCGCCGAGGCCGCCGAGGCCCGCTTCGTCAAGGCGGGCGAGGACGAGTTCATCTATGCCCGCTACGGCAACCCCACGACCCGGATGTTCGAGGAACGGATCGCCGCGCTGGAAGGGACCGAGGACGCCTTCGCCACCGCAAGCGGCATGGCGGCGGTCTCGGGCGCGCTGATGTCCTGCCTGCGGGCGGGGGACCATGTGGTTTCGGCGCGCGCCTTGTTCGGGTCCTGCCTTTACGTGCTGGAAGAGGTGCTGCAGCGCTTTGGCGTCCGCGTCACCTTCGTCGACGGCGCCGACCTCGACCAATGGCGCAAGGCGGTGGTGCCGGGGACCAAGGCGGTGTTCTTCGAGTCGATGTCCAACCCGACGCTGGAGCTGGTGGACATCCGGGCCGTGTCAGAGATCGCGCACCAGGCGGGTGCGCTGGTGATCTGCGACAACGTCTTTGCGACGCCGATCTTTTCCCGGGCCGTCGAACAGGGCGCGGATGTGGTGGTCTATTCCACCACCAAGCACATCGACGGGCAGGGCCGCGCCCTGGGGGGCGTGGTCTGCGGCACCAAGGAGTTCATCCGCAAGGTGCTTGAGCCCTACATGAAGCACACCGGCGGCTCGATGAGCCCGTTCACCGCCTGGATGCACCTGAACGGCATGGCGACGCTGGATCTGCGCTGCCGGGCGATGGCGGATACGGCGCTGACGGTGGCCAGGGCTCTGGCGACGCATGGCAAGGTCAGCAAGGTGATCTATCCGGGCCTGGAAAGCCACCCGCAGCATCAGCTGGCGATGGCGCAGATGGGGTCGGGCGGCACGCTGGTGACCTTCGAGATCGCCGGGGGCAAGGAGGCGGCCTTCCGCTTCCTGAACGCGCTGGAAATCGCCAAGATTTCCAACAACCTGGGCGATGCCAAGACCATAGCCACGCATCCTGCGACCACGACGCACCAGCGCCTGCCGCAAGACCAGAAGGACGCGCTGGGGATCACCCCCGGCCTGATCCGGCTCTCGCTGGGGTTGGAGGATGCGGGCGACCTGATCGCCGACCTTGAGCAGGCGCTGGCCGTGGCCTGAGGTGGCCGCGCCCGCTGCAAGGCTGGTGCTGTACCTGGGCCTGGGCCAGTCGCTTCTGGCCCTGGTGCCCCGGCTGCGGCCCCTGGGCGAGACACCCGGCCCCCTGGACCCGCAGCGGGCCTGGGTCTTCGGGGCCGGTGGCGATCCGCGCGTGGCGGCTGATCCGACCCAGGACCTGCCCGAAGCGCTGTTGGCCGCGCCCGTCGCGCATCTGCGGCACGGGCGGTCGGGGCCGCTGACTGCCGCCTCTGCCGCGATGCTTGAGGCGCTGGGGCCAGAGGACCGGTTGCTGACGGTGAACCTGGCGCGGCGCAATGCCGCGATCGACCTGTTCCTGCCGGGCGGGGCGGCGTTCCGGAATGTCGAACGCTGTCTGGCGCGGGCGGCTGCGCTGGCGGGGGAGCAGGGTCTGCGGTTCGAGCGGCTGGTGGTGTCCTGGGTTCAGGGCCAGGCCGACGCCCGCACGCCGCACCTGGTCTATCTTGCGCGGCTTGGGGCGCTGGTCGACGGGCTGGAGGCGGCCTTTGCGGCGACGGGCGGGCGGGGGCGGCTGGTCTTCTGTCTGAGCCAGACCACGGCGTTCTACCAGGCCGGGCGGCGCGGGGTGCCGCTGGCGCAACTGGAACTCGCCGAGGCGCGGGCAGGACAGGTGGTGCTGGCCGGGCCGGAATACATGCTGGAGCGGTCCGACGGGGTGCATCTGAAGCCACGCGGGGCCGTGCGGCTTGGGGCGCTGCATGGTCGGGCGATCCGGCGCGTCCTGACCGGCGCGGGCTGCACGCCCCTGCGGATGCTCGACGCGCGGGTCGCCGGGGCCGAGGTGAAGGTGACCTTTGCCGGCGGCCAGGGCGATCTGGAGCCCGCAGCGGCAGCGGCGGGGCCGGTCGAGGTCGGCGTGCGGGCGCTGGCGCATCTGGGCTTTGTCTGGCAGCCGCCAAGGGGCATGGCGACCCGGATTGTCGATGCCAGGGTCAGCGGGCCGCGCGAGGTCAGCCTCACGCTGTCCGAGACCCCGCCGCATCTGGAAAAGACGCTGCTCGCCCTGGGTTTCCCGGACGGAATCGCCATGCCGGAGGGGTTCGTCGCCGGCGACCCGGCCACGGCACGGGGCGGGGCAACAGGCCTGCGGACCGGGGGCGGCGATCCCGGCCCCTTCGGCGAGCCCATCCAGGACTGGGCCCTGCTGCAGCGGATTGTGCCGCGCTGGTCGCAAAGCGCGTGATTGCGTCCGGTTTTGTCTTGCGTCGCGGCGGGGAATCCCTATCTGATGGACATCTGCCTCGGACCAGGGTGATCCGGCGGCGTGTTCTGCACGTAAGACTATCCGGAAATTGACGGCGCTGGCCTGCTGGCGCGCCCGAACCGAAAGGACCTGCCCGATGAATATCCATACCCCCGAGCTTGACCGACTTCCCTCGCGCGAAGAGGCCGAAGCGGCGCTGGCCGTACTGCGCCAGTGGGCGGGCAAATCCTCGGACGAGGATATTGCCAAGCTGGATTCGGCGGTTGGCTGGCTCTTGCCCGGCCAGGGCTACCCGGCCCTGGCGCGCAGCTACCCCGAGGCTTTCCGCCCCGATGCAGGCTACAAGGCCTCGCTTCCCGACCTGCAGAACGGGCCATCCAGTCTGATCCGCGGTGCGAAGTCGCGCATCCAGCATGTCGGGATCTCCAACTTCCGCCTGCCGGTCCGCTTTGCGACCCGCGACGGGGCCGCGCTGGTGCTGGAGACCTCGGTCACGGGCACGGTAAGCCTTGAGGCCGAGAAGAAGGGCATCAACATGAGCCGCATCATGCGGTCGTTCTATGCCCATGCCGAGAAGGAGTTTTCCTTTGGCGTGATCGAGGCGGCGCTGGACGATTACAAGGCCGATCTGGGATCGTTCGACGCGCGCATCCAGATGCGGCTGTCGTTCCCGATGCAGATGGTTTCGCTGCGGTCGGACCTGACCGGCTGGCAGTATTACGACATCGCGCTGGAGCTGGTGGAGCAGGCGGGGGTCAGGCAGCGGATCGTCCACCTGGACTATGTCTACAGCTCGACCTGCCCCTGCAGTCTGGAGCTGTCGGAACATGCCCGCATGGTGCGCGGCCAGCTGGCGACGCCACATTCGCAGCGGTCCGTGGCGCGGCTGTCGGTGGTGCTGACCGGCGAGATGGCGCTGGAGGACCTGGTGGACCTGGCGCGTGGCGCGGTCGTCACCGAGACCCAGGTGATGGTCAAGCGCGAGGACGAGCAGGCCTTTGCCGAGCTGAACGCGGCCAACCCGATCTTCGTCGAGGATGCGGCGCGGCTGTTCTGCGAGGCGCTGCGCGCCGACGGCCGGATCGGCGATTTCCGCGTGGTCGCCAGCCACCAGGAAAGCCTGCACAGCCATGACGCGATCAGTCTTCTGACCGAGGGCGAGACCTTCGTGGCGGCAAGCCTGGACCCGCATCTGTTCCGCACGCTGATCCACGTGCGCTGACCTGCCCGCCGGAGTCGGTTGACCAATGGCGCGGGGCCGCGTAGCCATGCCCGACCATGGTTGACTTCCGCCCCGTCGCCTACGTCATCGGCCGCATCCTGATCGTGCTTGCGATCCTGATGCTGGCCCCGGCCATCATCGACTGGCGCGCGGGGCTGGCGAATGGCTATGACTTCCTGGCCTGCGCCGCGCTGACCGGAGTGGTCGGCGCGGCCCTGACCCTGTCCACCGGCAACGCGCTGGGGCAGGCACTGGACACCCGGCAGGCCTATCTTCTGACGGCGGCAATCTGGTTTCTGGTCCCGTTCTTCGGCGCCTTGCCGTTCTGGATCGGCGCGCCGGGCCTGTCGCTGCAACATGCCTATTTCGAGGCGGTCTCGGGGATCACCACCACCGGGGCCACGGTGATCCACGGGCTGGAGGAGCTGCCGGCGGGGATGAACCTGTGGCGCGGGATGCTGAACTGGCTGGGGGGCCTGGGCATCGCCTTCATCGCGATGATCTTTCTGCCGCTGATGCGGATCGGGGGGATGCAGTTCTTCCGCACCGAAGGCTTCGACACCTTCGGCAAGGCGCTGCCCCGCGCCACCGACATCGCCCGGCAGCTGCTGTTCGTCTATTCGGCCCTGACGCTGGCCTGCATCGCCACCTACACCGCCATCGGCATGTCCACGCTGGATGCCGTGGTCGGCGGGTTCGCCACCATCGCGACGGGCGGCTTCTTCCCTGCCGATGCCTCGTTCAGCAAGTATCCGGGGGCAGGAGAGTATTTCGGCGCGCTGTTCATGATCCTGGGCAGCCTGCCCTATATCCGCTACGTGCAACTGGTGAACGGCTCGGCCACGCCGCTGTGGCAGGATGCCCAGGTCCGCACCTATCTGCGCTGGCTGGCCTATGCGGTGCTGTCCGTGACCATCTGGCGGGTCTGGACCACCGGCGATCCGGTCGAGCCGGTGTTCCGCGAGGCGCTGTTCAACCTGGTGTCGATCATGTCCTCGACCGGGTTCTTTTCGGGCAGCTTCCCGGTCTGGGGCGGGTTCATGCTGGTGGTCGCCTTCGTGATCGGCGTGGTGGGGGCCTGTTCGGGGTCATCGGCGGCGGGTCTGTCGGTGTTCCGGGTCCAGCTTGTCCTGGCCGTGATGAAGCGCGACGTCCGGCGGATCGGCAATCCTTCGGCGGTCGATCCGATCCGCTACGACGGGCGGTCGGTCGAGGAGGACGTGCTGAATGCGCTGATCCTGTTCGTGTCGAGCTTCATCCTGATCCTGGGGCTGGCCAGCGTGGCGATGACGCTGATGGGGGTGGACACCGTCTCGGCGCTGTTCGCGGTCTGGACCACGCTTGGCAACGTCGGCTACGGCTTCGGACCCCTGGTCGAGCGGACCGGGACCTTCATCGACTTTCCGCCCGGTGCCATAATGATCATGACGCTGTGCATGATCCTGGGCCGCCTTGGACTGCTGGCGATCCTTGTGATGGTGCTGCCAAGCTTCTGGCGGCGCTGAGGGACGCCTCGTCGTTCGACTGCGTCTCCTCCTCGGACCGGCGGCCGCGCGGTTGTCGGCACGCGATCGGCAGGGTCACTCCCAGCAGGAGATGAGCGCGGTCATGCCCGTCGCCAGCTCGGTCAATGCGCCGGGGGTCAGCGGGGCGGGTGCCGTCGGGGTCTGCGCGGCAAGGCCGCTTGCGGTCAGCAGCCGGGTGATCTCGGCCCCGGAAAGCGCGAAGGCGACCCCGGCGGGAAGCTGCTTGCCGCCCTGCGGCGCTGCGGGCAGAAGCATGCCCAGCACCGCGCCGGTCCCGTCCAGCACGGCCCCGCCCGCATCGCCCGGCAGGGATTGCAGCGTCAGGCGCGCAAGGCCCGCTTCGCCGTTCAGGCCCTGGGCGTCCTCGAAGGTGCCGAAGGTCAGCACCGGGGCGGGCAGGCGGTCTTCGTAGGAATAGCCGGGCACCGAGACCTCGCTGCCGGGGCGGATCGACGCAGTGGCGAATGCGGCAACGGCGCGGGGGGCAAGCGGGGATTTCGGGGTCAGCAGTGCCAGGCCCGAGGTGGCGTCAGAAAGCGTGACCTCGGCTTCGGTGGTGCGGTCGATGGTGACGCGGCCGCATTGGGCGACGGCTTCGACGGTGGTCACGACCGCGCCGTCGGCCGAGACGAAAAAGCCGGTGCGGCTGAACTTCGGCTTGCGGACCTCGAGCCCCGCAAGAAGTCCGGCCCTGGCGCCCGCGTCCATCACCACCATGCCGGGGTCAAGGACAGAGTCGCCGTCGGGCGAGAAGCTGTCCTGCAGCACCTTCAGGATGCGGGCATCGCGGCCCTCGTTGCCGGGGGTGGAGATCAGCATCCAGCCCTTGATCCGGTCGCCGTTCCATTCCGCATAGACGGTCGTATCGGCCTTGGCCGAGGTGCCGCGGATCCGGAAGCTGCGGTCGTCGCGGTCGCGCGCGCCGTAAAGCGGGACGGCGTCCAGGGTCTGCAACACGTCATACAGCCCGAAAAGCGCCGCCTGGTCGCCAGGCTGCGAGATCAGGACGATCTTCGGTGCGCCCTCTGCCCTGGCGCGGTAGTGGACAAAGGGCGGCTCGTAATGGTCGAACTCCACCAGACCCAGGGGCAGGGTGACGGTGATGCCGGATTCGGCCTCGATCACCTCCTGGAAGCCGAAGGCGGCAAGCTCGCCCTGCCAGGCGTCCAGCAGCTCGCGGCGCTGGCGGGTGGTCAGGATGCCGGTGGCCTGGTAGCCGCGGGCGCCTTGCCAGCCGGTCATGGCATTGCGGGTGCCCGGCCCGAAGGCGCCGTCGATGGCCGAGGGGTAGTAACCGAACCACTGCAGCGCGGTCTGAAGCGTCTTGCGGTCCTCTGGCGTCAGCAGGGCCTCGCTGTCGCGGGCCTGCTGCCGGTCTTCGTCCGGGACCTCGGCCGCCGCCGGGTTCGCCGCCGGGTCGGGCGCGGGTTCGGCGGCGGGTTGGGGGGCGGG
>PNNE01000181.1 GCA_013824055.1 Rhodobacter sp.
CAGGTTCACCAGCTCCAGCTGGGCATCGACCTTGGGTTTGCGCGCCTCGGGCGACATGCCGGCCAGTTCCAGCCCCAACCCGACGTTTTCGCGCACCGTGCGCCAGGGCAGCAGGCCGAACTGCTGGAACACCATCGCGATCCGCGTGGCGCGCAGGCGGCGCAGGGTCTCGGGGTCGGCCTTGGTGACGGACACCATCCGGTCGCCTTCAAGCACCCGGACCTCGCCCCGAACCACCGGGTTCAGCGCGTTCACCCCGCGCAGAAGCGTGGACTTGCCCGACCCCGAAAGGCCCATCAGAACCAGGATCTCGCCTTCGGCCACGGTCAGGGAACAATCGTGGACGCCCAGAACCTGTCCGGTGGCCTGCTGGACCTCTTGCCGGGTCTTGCCCTGGTCCATCAGCGGCAGGGCGCGTTCGGGGTGGTCGCCGAAGACGATGGAGACGCGGTCAAACTCTACTGCGGCCCGAGCTGTGGACTCACTCATTTCGACACCCTCAGCATGCGGTCCAGCAGGATCGCCACCACCACGATGATGAAGCCAGATTCGAACCCAAGCGCGGTGTTGACGCTGTTCAGCGCGCGGACCACGGGGACGCCAAGGCCGTTTGCGCCGACCAGCGCCGCGATCACGACCATCGACAGCGACAGCATGATGGTCTGGTTCAGGCCCGCCATGATCTGCGGCTTGGCCCAGGGCAGTTCCACCTTCCACAGCCGCTGCCGCGGGGTGGCGCCGAAGGCGGTGGCGGCCTCGAGCAGGGCGTTGGGGGTGGAGGACACGCCAAGATGCGTCAGCCGGATCGGCGCGGGCAGGACGAAGATCACCGTGGCGATCAGGCCGGGGACCATGCCAAGGCCGAAGAAGACGATGGCCGGGATCAGGTAGACGAAGGTCGGCAGCGTCTGCATCAGGTCAAGGATCGGGACCAGTGCGGTGTAAAGCCTGGGCCGGTGCGCGCAGGCGATGCCGACGGGGACGCCGATCCCCATGCAGACCACGCAGGCCGACAGGATCAGGGTCAGGCTTTCGGTGGTTTCCTCCCAGTAGCCCTGGTTCAGGATGAAGAGAAAGCCAAGCAGAACGCCGAGGCAGACTTTCCAGCTGCGTTGCAGATACCAGGTGAGCGCCACGAAAAACGCCACGATCACAAGCGGATGCGGCGTTTGCAGCACCCAGAGGATGGCCTCGATCATCGCTTCCATGACTGCCGAGATGGCGTCGAACAGCGGTGAGAGGTTGTCCTTCATCCAGTCGAAGATGGACTTTGCCACCTTGCCGACCGGGATCTTCGTATCCGTCAGCCAGTCCATTCAGTCCCCCGACCAGTAGATCGGCCCCGGGTTGGGTCCCGGGGCCTTGAGCGTTACTGGAGCGCCGCCGTGACGGCGGCCACGGCATCGCCGCCGTCCCTGGTGGTCACGCCGTCAAGCCAGGCGGTCCAGGCGTCCGGATTGGCGGCAAGCCAGGCCTTCGCGGCATCCGCCGGGTCTGCGCCATCGTTCAGGATCGCGCCCATGATCTCGTTCAGCATCGGCAGCGTGAAGGCAAGGTTCTGCAGGAACTTGCCGGTGTTCGGACATTCCGCGACATAGCCCGCGCGGACGTTGGTATCGACCACGGCGCCGCCGAAATTCGGGCCGAAGAAGTCGTCGCCGCCGGTCAGGTAGGTCATCTTGAAGTTCGCGTTCATCGGGTGGGGTTCCCAGCCGAGGAAGATGATCGGCTCACCGGCGTCGGTCTTCCTGGCGACTTCGGCGAGCATCCCCTGTTCCGAGCTTTCGACCAGTTCAAAGCCGTCCAGGCCGAAGGGGCCGCCTTCGATCATCTCCAGGATGATGCGGTTGCCGTCGTTGCCGGGTTCGATGCCGTAGATCTGGCCTTCCAGCGCGTCCTTGTGAGCGGCGATGTCCTTGAAGTCGGCGATGCCAAGCGCCGCACCGTGCTCGTTGGTGGCCAGCGTGTACTTGGCGCCTTCAAGGTTGGTGCGGACCGTCTCGACTTTCCCGGCGTCGCGGTGCGGTGCAAGGTCAGCCTCCATCGTCGGCATCCAGTTGCCGAGGAAGACGTCGATGTCGCCCTCGGCCAGGCCGGCGTAGGTCACGGGGACAGAGAGCACCTTGGTCTCGGTCTCGTAGCCCAAAGCCTCGAGGACAAGCGTGGTGGCCGCCGTGGTGGCGGTGATGTCGGTCCAGCCGACGTCGGAAAACACGATTCTGTCGCAACCTTCGGCAAAGGCCGAACCGGCCAGGGCGAAGGTGACGGCAGTCGTGAGGAGGGTGGATCGGATGGTCATGCAGGCTCCCCGGTATTTTTGTTGATTGACGAGTCAATAAACTTCGCCCTACTTCGGTTTGGCAAGAGTTTTCTGGGGCCGCACCGATATGCCGAAGCTTGGGATGGAGCCTATCCGCAAGGCCGCGCTGGTAAAAGCCACCATTGTCGAGATCGGCAGGGTGGGGTCGCTGGACGTGACGGTGAGCCAGATCGCCAAGCGGGCGGGCATGTCCTCGGCTTTGGCGCACCATTATTTCGGGTCGAAGGAAGAGATGTTCCTGGCCGCGATGCGCCACATCATGACGCTTTACGGCGCGGAAGTGCGCGGCGCCCTGGCGGTGGCCGAGGGACCGGAGGGGCGGATCAAGGCCATTCTGCGGGCCTCGTTCAGCCCCGGCAACTTCCGGCGCGAGGCGGTGGGGGCCTGGCTGAACTTCTGGGTGCTGGCGCAGACGGTGCCCGAGGCGAAGCGGTTGCTGGCGGTCTATCAGGGCCGGCTCAGGTCGAACCTGGTGGCGGGGTTGCGGCCTTTGGCCGGGGCGCGGGCGGAAGAGATCGCCGAGTCGCTTGGTGCGCTGATCGACGGGCTTTATCTGCGCGAGGTGCTGAAGTCGGGGGCACCGGATGGGGCGGCGGCGGTGGGGTTGGCGCTGCGCCACCTGGAAGCCGAATTGCAGCGGGGGGCCTGAGATGCACGCGGATTACGTCATCGTGGGCGCAGGCTCTGCCGGGTGCGCGATGGCCTACCGGCTGGCCGAGGCCGGGCGGCGGGTCACGGTGATCGAGCATGGCGGGTCCGACGCGGGGCCGTTCATCCAGATGCCCGGGGCGCTGAGCTACCCGATGAACATGGGGCTTTACGACTGGGGCTTTGCGACCGAACCGGAGCCGCATCTTGGCGGGCGGCGGCTGGCCACGCCAAGGGGCAAGGTGATCGGCGGGTCCTCGTCGATCAACGGGATGGTCTATGTCCGGGGCCACGCAAAGGACTTTGACACCTGGGCCGAGATGGGGGCGGATGGCTGGGCCTATGCCGATGTGCTGCCCTATTTCAAGCGGATGGAACAGTCGCACGGCGGCTCGGGGCCAGAGTTCCGGGGCACCGACGGGCCGTTGCATGTGTCGCGCGGGACGCGGGAGAATCCGCTGTTCGACGCCTTCATCGAGGCGGGGCGGCAGGCGGGCTATCCGGTGACGACGGATTACAACGGCCAGCAGCAGGAGGGCTTTGGCCCCTTCGAGGCAACCATCCACAAGGGGCGGCGCTGGTCGGCGGCGAATGCCTATCTGAAACCCGCGATGGCGGGGGGGAATGTCCACATCGTCCGCGGCCTTGCCCGCCGGGTGATGCTGGAGGGCAAGCGCGCGGTCGGGGTCGAGGTCGACACCCGCGCGGGGCGGCAGGTGATCCGGGCGGGGCGCGAGGTGATCCTGGCGGCCTCGTCGATCAACTCGCCGAAGCTGCTGATGCTGTCGGGGATCGGGCCTGCCCAGCATCTGCGCGAGCATGGGATCGAGGTGGTGGCGGACCGGCCGGGGGTCGGCGCGAACTTGCAGGACCATCTGGAAGTCTACATGCAGTTCGCGGCGAGCCAGCCGATAACCCTTTACAAATACTGGAATCTCTGGGGCAAGGCCTGGGTCGGGGCGCAGTGGCTGCTGACCGGCACGGGACTTGGCGCGTCGAACCAGTTCGAGGCCTGCGCCTTCATCCGCTCGAAGGCCGGGGTGGAATATCCCGACATCCAGTACCACTTCCTGCCGATCGCCGTGCGCTACGACGGCAAGGCGGTGGCAGAGGGCCACGGCTTTCAGGCCCATGTCGGCCCGATGCGGTCGAAGTCGCGCGGCTCGATCGCCCTGCGGTCCGGCAACCCGACGGACGCGCCGGTGATCCGGTTCAACTACATGTCCGACCCCTCGGACTGGGAGGACTTCCGCACCTGCATCCGCCTGACGCGCGAGATCTTCGGGCAGGACGCGTTCAAGCCTTACCTGAAGGCCGAATTGCAGCCGGGGCCGCAGGTGCAGACCGACGCCCAGCTGGACGACTTCCTGCGCGAGCATGTCGAAAGCGCCTATCACCCCTGCGGCACCTGCCGGATGGGGCGGGCGTCGGACCCGATGGCGGTGGTCGATCCGCAGTGCCGGGTGATCGGGGTCGAGGGGTTGCGGGTCGCCGATTCCTCGATCTTCCCGCAGGTGACGAACGGCAACCTGAACGCGCCGTCGATCATGACCGGCGAAAAGGCGGCAGACCATGTCCTTGGGCGGACGCCCCTGCCGGCCTCGAACCTGGAGCCCTGGATCAACCCGGACTGGCGGGTGTCGCAGCGGTAGCGGGACCCCCTTGCAGGCTTTTGCCCTGGCAGGGGAAGGGGCGGCCGGCGTGCCAACCGCCTGCGCGACTTGATCCCGGTCAAGGCAGCGCGTCGGGGCGGCCTTTAGACAGGGGGTGACAGTCAAGAAGGAGACAGGCATGTCGAATACTCCACACACCCTGCACGAGGAATTCCCGGCAGATGCGAAGAAGATCAGCGCGCTGAAAGCGTCGGACCCGCGTTTCGCCAAGCTGCTGATCGACTACGACGAGGTCAACGACAAGGTGCACCGGGCCGAAACCCGGCTGGACCTGAGAACCGAGGATGAGGAAGAAGCACTGCGCCGGGTGCGGTCGCGGCTGAAGGATCAGATCGCGGCGGCGCTGCGGAAATAGGGTTCGCTCGTCGTGCGCCTTCGGCTTCTCCTCGCTGGCTTCCGAGGCGGACCGAAGCGAACGACGAGGTTCAGCCGATCTCGTATGGCAGGATATCGCGGGCGTTGGGGTTGATCTTCAGCCGCCCTTCCAGCGGCGGAACGCTGCGCTGGTGGCAGTTCACCCTTTCGCAGATCCGGCAGGAAATGCCGATGGGCTCGAACCTTCCTTTCAGGTCGAGCCCGTCGGAGTAGACCAGTTGCGCGGCATGCTGCACTTCGCAGCCAAGGCCGATGGCATAGCGGCGGACGGGTGCCAGGAAGGCCCCGGCAGGTTTCGAGACATCGCGGGCGAGGCACAGGTAGCGCACACCGTCAGGTGTTTCCGCCAGCTGGCGCAGGAATTGCCCAGGGGTCTCGAAGGCCTGGTGGACGTTCCACAAGGGGCAAGCCCCGCCGAAGCGCGCAAATTGCAGTCGGGTCGAAGAGTGTCGCTTGGTGATCGTGCCCGCCTGATCGACCCGGACGAAGAAGAAGGGGATGCCCTTGGCGCCCGGCCTTTGCATCGTGGAAAGCCGATGGCCGACCTGTTCGATCGAGGCCCCGAAGATGTCGGCAAGGCGTTCGAGGTCGTGGCGGACCTCTTGCGCGGCGGTGAGGAAGCTGCGGTAGGGCAGGAGCGCGGCCCCGGCGAAGTAGTTGCGAGGCCGATCTTGGCGATGTCGCGCGCCTCGGGCGTGGAAAACCTTGCCAGATCAAGGGTTGCTTCAAGCAGCTCGTTCTGGGTGAGAAGGGCGACCTGATGCAGAAGCTGGAAGCGCTGCGAAGCGCCAGAGGCGCGGGCCGAGATGTCGAGACGCCTGGCTTGCGGGTCATAGTGCCTCAAGGGCGCGCTGTTCGAATAGTGCAGACTGATCCCTGCACGTTTCAGCAGATCCTGCACCAGGTTTTCGATGGGTTTTCCGTTGGTTGCCGCGGTCGCGAAATGTTCTGCGGCGCGATCGATGGCATCGAGGTAATTATCGCAATAGTGAAAGAAGTCGCGCACCTCCTCCCAGGCAGAGGGGCGAAGGGTGGCCTCTTCGCGGCCCAGAGCCTCGTCCAGCGAGGCCAGCCGTTCATGGGTCTGGCGATAGGCGCGGTGCAGATCAAGAAAGGCGCGGGCCAGGGCTGGTGCGTTCGACGCGGCAAGCCGCAGGTCCGCCAGCGGCGGGGTGGTCGTGGTGAAGACCGGGTCGGCCAGCGCCTCGCGCATGTCGGTCACCAGGCGCTCGCTTTCGCCGACGGTCAGCTCGGTGACATCCAGGCCGAATTCCTGAGCCAGGGCAAGGACCACTGCGGCGCTGACGGGCCGGTGGTTGTTCTCCATCTGGTTCAGGTAGGGCAGCGACACCGACAGCCTGTCGGCGAAGACCTTCTGGGTCAGCGACAGGCGGCCACGGATCTCGCGCAGCTTGACACCGGCGTAGAGTTTCTGGGTGGCCATCGTCGTCTCCTGGCTTTGCAAAGCGATTGATGGCTTTGCAAAGCCGTGCGGTCAAGCGCCGATCTGGCGGGCGCGGCGGATGACGAAGAGGATCGACACGACCGAGGCAAGCGACGAGGCAAGCATCAGCAGGATGAGCGGCATCTCTGACGATCCGGGCCCCAGCAGGACTCCGGCGAGAGCGGCAAGCGCCGCGCCGCCGCCGATCATGATCGCTCCGCCCAGGCCCGAGGCGGTCCCGGCAAGGTCGGGGCGAACGGAAAGCATCCCGGCGTTGGCGTTGGGCAGGCAGATCCCGTTGCCAAGGCCCATGAAGATGGTGAGACCGAAGAAGATGGTTGGCCCCGAGAGACCCGCCAAGGTGAGAAGGGCAAGGACAGCGAGGCCGAGGGAAGTGACCATGCAGCCGATCAGGATCATCCGGTTCATCCCGACCCGGACGGAATAGCGCCCGGCGAAGAAGTTGCCCAGGGCATAGCCGATCGCCGTCAAGGCGAAAAGCACCCCCACATGGGTTGAGGTCAGGCCGAAGATCTGGTCGCCGACGAAAGGTGCGCCGCCGAGGTAGGCGAAGAAACAGCCCGAGGCAAACGCGGCGGACAGCGTGTAACCCCAGAATCTGCGCGAGGCGAAGAGGGTGGGGTAGGTGCGGATCTGGTCGCCAAGGCTGACGCGGCGCAGGGTGGCAGTCTCGCCCAGGTCGGCCCAGACGAGCGCGAGGGTGGCCAGGCCAAGAATCAGAAGCAGGGCGAAGTTCGCCTTCCAGCCGTAGAGGTCGTCAAGGACGCCACCGATGACGGGGCCGATCATCGGCACCAGGCTCATCCCCATCGTCACGTAGCCGATCATGCTGGCGGCCTGGGCGTCGGCGACCATGTCGCGGACGACGGCTCGGGAAAGGACCATGCCGGCGGCGATCACGGCCTGGGCCATGCGGAAGATCAGAAACCAGGTGGCAGTGGGGGCAAGAAGCGTGCCGATGGTGGCCAGCAGGAACAGGACCAGCGACCAGATCAGCACGGCGCGGCGGCCGTAGCGGTCCGAGATCGGGCCGATGACCACCTGCAACAGGGCCGAGAGCAGAAGGTAAAGCGCCACGGACTGCTGCATCACGCCGTAAGAGACGCCGAAATAGGTGGCCATTCCGGGCAGCGAGGGCAGGAAGATGTTCATCGTCAGGGCCGACAGCCCGGCCATCAGGATCAGGGTGACGATCTTCGGAGGGGTCGTCCGGTCAAGGAATACGGCGTCTTGCATGGCGCTGGGCTACGCCTGCGGGTCCGGTTTGTCCACAGGCGGACGGGTCGGGAAACCCGACGTCACGCCCATTTGTGGACGATGAAGACCGCCTCGGCGGCGTCATGAAGTGGT
>PNNE01000041.1 GCA_013824055.1 Rhodobacter sp.
GCTGGCCGGGGTATTTCTGCGCCTGTTCGGGGATCTTCACCTTTTCCAGGAAATACATCGCGGTTTCCTCGGCCTCGCGCTTGGGGGTCTTGCGGACCCAGAGCGGCGCAAGCGTAAGGTTTTCCAGGATCGTGAGATGCGGAAAGAGGTTGAAGTGCTGGAACACCATGCCCACTTCGGAGCGGACCTTGTCGATGTTCTTCAGGTCGTTGGTCAACTCGGTCCCATCGACGACGATCTGGCCCTGCTGGTGTTCCTCCAGCCGGTTGATGCAGCGGATCAGGGTCGACTTGCCCGACCCCGACGGGCCGCAGATAACGATCCGTTCGCCCCGCTGCACCGTCATGTTGATGTCGCGAAGCACGTGGAACTGACCGTACCACTTGTTCATGCCGGTGATCTGGATCGCGATTTCGTCCGAAATCTGCATCTTTGCTGCGTCTGCCATGATGTGCCCTTAACGGTGATCGGTCTTGAGCTTCTGCTCGAGATACATGGAGTACCGCGACATGCCGAAGCAGATGATGAAGAAGATCGCGCCGACGAAGATGTAGGGCTCCCAGTAGATGCCCTTCCAGTCGATGTCGGCACGAACGGCGTTGGTCACGCCGCGCAACGGGTCCATCAGGGCAACGAAACTGACCAGCGTCGTGTCCTTGAACAGCCCGATGAAGGTCGAAACGATCGCCGGGATCGAGATCTTCAGCGCCTGCGGCAGGATGATCAGCCGCTGCGCGCTCCAATAGTCCAGGCCGAGGCTGTCGGCAGCCTCGTACTGGCCGCGCGGCAGGGCGGCAAGGCCGCCCCGGACCACTTCGGCCAGGTAGGCGGCGGCGAAGAAGGTGACCAGGATCATCACCCGCAGGATCGTGTCGAAGGTCGTGCCGGGCGGCAGGAAATAGCCCAGCAGCAGCGAGGCGGTGAACAGAAGCGTGATCAGCGGGACGCCGCGGATGAACTCGATGAAGCCGACGCAGATCATCTTGACGATGGGCAGGTCGGACTGTCGGCCCAGCGCCAGCAGGATGCCAAGCGGCAGGGAAAAGGCGATGGCCGTGACGCCGATCACGATGGCAAGAAGGAAGCCGCCAAATTCGTCCGACGGGATGAAGGGGATGCCCAGGGGCAAGGCTTGGGACAGTTCGCGCGCCAGGGGCGCGTCGAGATAGAGCCAGTACAGCACCGCCGCAAGCAGCCCAAGGCAGGCCGCGACCGAGAACCCCGGCCAGCGACACGGCCAGCCGGTAGACAACGCCCAGGACGACCAGGCCAAGGACGACGGCCACCGTCGACCAGATCGACCCGCCCCAGAGCAGAAAGTAGCACAGCGCCGGGAAGGCAAGCGTGAACCAGATCAGCCGGCCGGGGGCGACCCAGGTGAGGGCCGCCAGACCGGCGACCAGCGCCAGCGCGCCGATGTAGATGCCGGTCAGGGCAGTGGCGGACAGATACTCTCCGGCGGCGACCAGGGCCGGGTCCGGCGCATCGCGCCACCAGCCGGGCGCGCCCGCCAGCGGCAGGCAGATCGCGACAAAGGCAAAGACCACCGCCAGCACGGTCAGAAGGGTGCTCCGCTGCCCGGAATAGAGGACCGGCGCGATCGCCACGAAGAGCAGGCCGAAGGCCAGGGTCGGGCGCCAGTAGGCCTCGGACGGGTAAAGGCCGAAGATGAACTGGTGCCAGCGTTCGCGCAGCATGGCCCAGCAGGCGCCGGTCGCGCCCTCGCCGGCGCTGGCGGCCACGATGTCGCGGCATTCCTGCAGCGAATCCGCCACCCAGACGCCGTTCAGCAGCCAGGGCACGATGGCGCTGAGCATCAGGTAGATGACGTACAGCGACACCAGCGTCAGGATTGTGTTGTACGGCCCTGCGAACAGGTTTTCGTGCAACCACTTGATCGCGCCGCGTTCGGTGACGGGCGGCTTCTGGGGTGGCGTCATCTGGGTCCGGACAAAGGCTTCGGACATCCTAGCGCTCCTTCAACTGGACCGAGCGGTTGTAGACGTTCATCAGCGCCGAGATCGACAGGCTGATCGACAGGTAGATCAGCATCATCAGCAGCATCGCCTCGACCTCGCGTCCGGTCTGGTTCAGGGTGACTCCGCCCAGCGTTCCGCGCAGGTCGGCATAGCTGGCGGCGATGCCAAGCGAGGTGTTCTTGGTCAGGTTCAGGAACTGGCTGATCAGGGGCGGAATGATCACGCGCAGGGCCTGGGGCAGGACCACCAGCCTCATCGTGCGGTTCGGACGCAGGCCCAGGGCATAGGCGGCCTCGGTCTGGCCGCGGCTGACCGCAAGGATTCCGGCGCGCACGATCTCGGCGATGAAGGCGCCGGTGTAAAGCGACAGGGCCACCAGCATCGCGACGAAGGCGTTCTGCAGCAGCACTCCGCCCTCGAAGTTGAAGCGCGTCGGCGGCTGCGGGATGTCGAGGTGGAAGCCCATCGCCCAAAGCAGCGCCGCCAGCGGCAGGAACAGCACCGCCAGGCTTTTCCACCAGGTGGTCGGACGGACGCCGGTGTCTTCCTGCACGCGGCGGGCCCGGGCCGTCAGGGTGAAATGGACGAACAGGCTGCCCAGGATCACCGCCAGGATGACAAGCGTGGTCAGCCAGCCGGATTCGAAGCCGCGGTCGAACAGGAACCCCGGAATGTAGGTGCCGCGGTTGGTGATGGCGACGGTTTCGCCGAACAGCATCGAGGCTGCGGGCAGGGTGCCGCTGGCCACCATCTCGTCGGTCAGGCGGAAAGCGTTCGGACCGGGCGTCATCTCGCCCAGCGGCACGAAGATCAGCAGGATCCACAGCAGCAGCGGGATGTTGCGGAAGATCTCGACATAGATGGTCATCAGGCGGGCGATGAGCCAGTTCTTCGACAGCCGCAGGACACCGACGATCACGCCGATGATGGTGGCGAAGATGCAGCCGAAGAAGGCAAGGACCAGCGTGTTGACCAGGCCGACCAGCATCGCCCGGAAATGCGTGCTGTCGTTGGTGTAGGGGATCAGCGTCTGGGCGATGTCATAGCCGGCGCGGCTCCACAGGAAGTCGAAGCTGAGGGGGCGGCCCTTCTCTGCCAGATTGTTCTGCAGGTTGCTGCCCAGCCACCAGATCACGGCGATGAACAGGGCCAGCACGAAAAGCTGGATGGTCAGCGCGCGATAGCGGCTATCGTAGATCAGCATCGAGAGGCGGAAGCCGTCTCTCGGCGAGTCAGTGGCCATTGTCATGGCATCCCCCTGTTGCCTGCAGACTGTGCCCCGGCTTGCCGGCGGCTGTGGGGTCTTGGCGCGCCCCGGACCTGTCAGGAAATGTTCTGGAAAAGTGCGGGGGCGCCTGGTCTGGCGCCCCCGGCTTCAGATCAGCGGAAGGGCGGGGCGTATTGCAGGCCGCCCTGCGTCCACAGCGCGTTCAGGCCGCGGGCAAGGTTGATCGAGGTGCCTTCGCCGATGTTGCGGGCAAAGATCTCGCCGTAGTTGCCGACCGCCAGGATCGCGTTCTTGAAGGACTCGTTCTGAAGCCCGATCTTCACGCCCATGTCGCCCGAAACGCCCAGGAGGCGCCGGATTTCCTCATCGGTGGTCGAGGTGGCGACCTCGTTCACGTTCGCCTGGGTGATCCCCTTTTCTTCGGCGATCAAGAGCGCGTAGTAGGTCCAGCGCACGATGTCTGCCCAGTTGTTGTCGCCATGACGGACGACCGGACCAAGCGGTTCCTTCGAGATGATCTCGGGCAGGATCACGTGGTTTTCGGCATCCGGCAAGGTCGCGCGGCTGGCGGCCAGGCCAGACACGTCGGTGGTGTAGGCGTCGCAGGCGCCGGCGACATACTGGCGCTGAGCCTCGGTGTCGTCGGCCACGTTGACGGGCTGGTAGGTGATGTTGTTCTGCTTGAAGAAGTCGGCGAGGTTCAGTTCGGTCGTGGTGCCGGACTGGATGCAGACGGTGGCGCCATCAAGCTCTTTCGCCGACGACACGCCCAGATCCTTGCGGACCATGAAGCCCTGGCCGTCGTAGTAGTTCACGGCGACGAAATCGAGCGCCAGTTCGCTGTCGCGCGAGAAGGTCCAGGTCGAGTTGCGGACCAGCAGATCCACCTCGCCGGACTGCAGCGCGGTAAAGCGGATATCCCCGGTCAGCGGCACGAACCTGACCTTCGTCGGGTCGCCCAGCACGGCCGCTGCGACGGCGCGGCACAGATCGACGTCGAAGCCGGCCCAGTTGCCGCTGGCGTCCGGCGCACCAAAGCCGGTCAGGCCGGTGTTCGACCCGCAAAGCAGTTCGCCCCGCGCCTTGACCTCGTCAAGGGTCGCCGCACCGGCCAGACCCGCCACCAGCGTGGTGGCCGCGAGCGCGCCGAAGAATACGGATTTTTTCATTCTTACCTCTTCCTGAGTGAATGGCCTTCCAGGGCCAGTTCTTGTCGTGCGCGACCGGGTCGCGCTGTCGTGGATGCGGAGGGTCTGCCCCCCACTGTCATATAGTTTCGGCGAAAGCGCTTTTCTAGGTCAAGCGGGCACTGTCGCAATCGGGAAAAATGCTTGCTTGCTGCCACTTGCGGCAGGCGTTCCGCCTTCGAAGTCCGGGTTGCACAGTTTTCGGGCAGGAATGTCACCCACACAATCCGTAGAATCGGTCCGCCTGCAGCAAAGCCTCGCGCTTTCGGGCGGCGGCTTCGGCGGCCTCCGCGTCCTCCCCCCAGAGCGAGATCTGCCAGTCCTCGTCGACGCGCGACCGGGTCCAGGCCTCGTCGGCGGTGATGCGGCCGCGCGCCACGGCCAGCGCCAGCACCAGCGAGCCCGAGATCGCGACAAGGTCGTGGAAGGCCGCAAGCTGGAACGCGCTCATGGCGTGAACCTGGTGCCGCAACGCCGCAAGGCTTGCCTCCGGCTGGGCCACATGCATCACACCCGTCGCCTGTCGCAAGGGGGCAGCAAGATCGTCCCGCGCCCAGTCAAGCAGCGGGTCCCAGCTTTGCGCCTGGCGCGCGACCAGACCGGCTGGCCCCTCGGCCCGGTAGCACAGAAGGTCGCTGCCGCCGTAATCCGCCAGCATGTCGGCCACGGCGGCAAACTGCGGTCGCACCTTGTCGATGGCCGAATTGGCGATTCGAGTGAAGGGCATCGTCTCGGGATTGACCGCCTTTTCCTGCGCCTGCCACTCTGCCGCGACCGCCTTGGCCAGCGCGATCGTCGGCAAAACCAGCGGCGCCTTCAAGGGCGTGCGGACCGGGCGGGCATCAAGCTGCACGGTATAGCCACCGTCCACCGGAACGGCCGTGGCAGCGGTCCAGAAGCGACGGGCCGCCCAGACGCTCACCTGATCACCTCGAAAGGGTCTGCCGGAACGTCGTCTTCCTTCCAGTCCAGCAGCTTCCAGGTTCGTGCCATGTGGTCCGGCAACGGTGCCGTGAAGGTCATCTGCTTCTTGGTGATCGGGTGCTCGATGGTCAGGCTGCGGGCGTGCAGGTGCAGCTTCTTCGACAGATCGCCGCCAGCGCCCGCGCCCCAGCCATCCCCAAGATTGTCGGACTCGCTGCCGCCATACTTGCCGTCACCCAGGATCGGATGCCCGATTTCGGCCATGTGCGCACGCAGCTGGTGGGTGCGCCCCGTCACCGGCTCCAGCCATCCACGACAGCCGCGCGCCCAGGAACCACAGCGTGAAGTAATCGGTATGCGCGCGTTTGGCATCGGGATGGTCGGCCATCCTGGCGGGATGGACGCACAGCATCTTCTCGCTGTCGCCGCCCCGGCCCCGCCCGCCCGGAGCCTTCTCCAGCCCGAACTTGATCGACCCCTGCCGGGGATGTGGAACGCCTGCCACGACGGCCCAGTAGATCTTGCGCGCGTTGCGGTGGCGCAGCGATTCCGACAGCGCACGGGCCACCCGGTCGGTGCGCGCCAGCATCAGGACGCCCGAGGTGTCCTTGTCCAGCCGGTGCACCAGCTTGGGCTTTTCCTTGTAGCCGAACTTCAGCGCCTCGGCCAAACCGTCGACATGCCGGTCCCCCTGGCCCGAACCGCCCTGCGAGGGCAGACCGGCGGGCTTGTTCAGGACGATCATGTGTTCGTCCTTCCAAAGGACTGCGGCCTGGATCATCTTGGCATCGGCCGCCGAGACGCCCTGGATGCGCGCCTCGGTCCGCGCCACCTGATCCGGCAAGGGCGGGACACGAACGGTCTGCCCCGGCATCACATGGTCCGAGGCCTTGACCCGGCCGCTGTCGACCCGGACCTGGCCCGTCCGGCACAGCTTTTCAACTGCCACCTGGTTCAACTGCGGAAACCGGCGGCGCAGCCACCTGTCCAGGCGCTGTTCGCCTTCATCCTCGGTCACGGTCAGATTCTGGACGGTCATGTCAGGCTCCGGGCAATGGCCACGCCAAGCGCGACGGCGATCAGGGACAGGGCGACAGAGCCCAGCACATAGGCAGCGGCCTGCAAGGGCTGGCCGGCCTCGACCAGCTTCAGCGTATCCAGCGAAAAGGCCGAGAAGGTGGTGAATCCGCCCAGCAGGCCGCTCATCAACAGGAGTTGCCAGCCTTCGCGGTTGCCAAGCAGGACGAACAACACTCCGATCCCAAGGCTGCCCAGACCGTTCACCGCGGCAGTGCCCAAAGGCGCGCCGATGGCCGAAACCATCAGGTGACGCAGGACAGAGCCCGCAGCGCCGCCAAGCGCGATCAGAGGAAAGGTCAGGGACATGAGCCTGCTTTGCGGCGGCAATCGCGGTTTGTCAATGTTGCGCCTTGGCCTCAATGACGCAGGCCGAGTTCGGTGCTCCCCCGAAGGCAGGGGTGGTGGTGCGGTTCCGATGCAAAACAGGCCGCCCCTGCCTGGCCGACGGTCGGGGGAATTCCCCCGGACACACTGGCGCAAGACAAATCAAAACGCCCCCGCATTTCCGCGAGGGCGCCTGAGGTTGATGCGGTGGGGTGGAACCCACCCTGCCATCGGGGCTTAGCTTAGCCGCGCTCTTCGACGATCACGACCAGGTGGCTGATCGAATTCACCATGCCGCGGACGGAAGGCGTGTCTTCCAGCTCGCGGGTGCGGTTCATCTTGTTCAGGCCAAGACCCTTGAGGGTCGCGGTCTGCTTGGCCGGACGGCGGGCGGCCGAGGCCACCTGCTTGACGACGATGGTCTTTTTCTTGTCAGCCATGATCAGGCCTCCACGGTTTCGGCTTCGGGCTTCCGAAGGATTTCGGCGACCTTCTTGCCACGACGCGCAGCGACCGAACGGGGCGAGGTCTCGTGCTTCAGCCCGTCGATGGTGGCGCGGATCATGTTGTAGGGGTTGGTCGAGCCGATCGACTTGGCCACAACGTCCTGAATCCCCAGCATCTCGAACACGGCGCGCATCGGGCCGCCGGCGATGATGCCGGTACCGGCCACTGCGGTCCGCATCACGACTTTCCCGGCGCCGTGGCGGCCTTCCATGTCGTGGTGCAGCGTGCGGCTGTCCTTCAGCGGCACCCGGATCAGGCTGCGCTTGGCCTGTTCGGTGGCCTTGCGGATCGCTTCCGGCACTTCCTTGGCCTTGCCCTTGCCAAAGCCGACGCGACCGCGCTGGTCACCGACGACGACGAGCGCGGCAAAGCCGAAGCGCTTGCCACCCTTGACGGTTTTCGAGACGCGGTTGATCGCGACCAGACGGTCGGCGAATTCCGGGTTTTCTTCCGGGCGGTTGTCGC
>PNNE01000094.1 GCA_013824055.1 Rhodobacter sp.
GGTCCAGTCCACCTGGGTCTGGAACCGCGACAGGTCGATCCCGTGCACCGGATAGCGGTCCGGGGACCGGCCCGGCCAGTCGGTCGGATCGCTGTCCGAGAAGTTCGAGCTGGTGACCGAGACCTCCAGCGCCTCGGGCGCGGCCTCGCGGCGGGTTTGCCCGCAGGCGGCCAGAGCCACGAGGATCACAAGGGAAATGCTGCGGATCATGGCCGCAGCCTGCCGCGACTTGCCCTGACTGTCACCTTTGAAGTCTGGCCCGACCCACTGCCCTGGCCGCGATGCGCAACGATCCGCGCAGAGACCCTATGCGGAGGCCAGCTCGTCCCAGCAGGCCAGCGCGTGCCCGGCATACATCAGCCCCGGACCGCCCCCCATCTGGATCGCCATCGCCAGCACGTCGCCCAGCTCCTCGCGCGTGGCCCCGGCCTTCATCAGCGCTTCGACGTGAAAGTTGATGCAAGGCTCGCAGCGCAGGATGATCGACATGCCCAGCGCGACAAACTCCTTCTCCTTCAAGCCCAGCGGACCGCTCTCCTTCACCGCCTTCGACAGCGCGCCAAAGCCCCTTGCAGTTTCGGGAACCAGGGCGTTCAGCGCACGCAGCTCGCGGCGCATCTCGGTGATCTTCTCGGCATAGGGTGTGTCTGACATCGGGGCCTCCTTGATTGGCCCCTGATCGCATCCGCCGGTGCACCTCGCGTTGACCTGCGTCAACCGAAGCGGGCAGGCGACAACTGCGCCACCAGCCTGGCCTCCAGCTCCGACACGCGCCCGCCGATCAGGTCCGCCGCCAGCAGGCTGGCCGCGGCACAGGTCTGGAACCCGTACCCGCCCTGACCCGCCAGCCAGAAGAACGACGGCTCCCGCACATCCGGCCCGATCACCAGCACCCGGTCTGGCGAAAAGGTCCGCAGGCCCGCCCAACTGGCCAACAGGCGCGTCACGGGTTCGGTCACCATCTCCTCGTATCGCGCCAGACCCTCGGCCAGCACCATGTCGTCGGCCCAGGCATCGTGCGGCTCGCTCAGGTCCTCCTCGGCAGGGCTGACGATCAGCGCGCCTGCGTCGGGCTTGGCATACCAGTCCTCGCCCGGCCCGAACATCATCGGCCATTTGCTGACGTCATGCCCGCCCGGAGCCGGAATCCGCGCCATCGACCGCCGATACGGAGTGAACCCCAAGGGCCGCACGCCCGCCATCCGGGCCACCTCATCAACCCAGGCCCCCGCCGCGTTGACGATCATCCGCGCGGTGAACTCTCCCGCCCCGGAGGTCACGCGCCAGCCCGCGCTGTCCCTGGCAATCGCGCTGACCCTGGCCCTGGTCACGATCCGCGCCCCGCGCCCCTTCGCCTCGCGCGCAAAGCCCTGGATCAGCAGGTCGGTGTCCACATCCTCGGCATGCGCCGCATAGCCCGCCATCGCCACCGTATCCGGGTTCAGGATCGGCACGATCGCCCGCGCCTCCTCGACGCTGATCCGGTCGAAGGCCATGTCCACCAGGTCATGCTCGAAGGCCTCGGCCCCGTCCGACTTGGCCAACAGCAACAGCCCGCGCGGCGACAGCACCCCCGGCACGCTGCGGAAATGCGCCTCGGACGCCATCGACAGCCCGACCACCGCAGGCGCGCCATAGCGCGGCTCGA
This sequence comes from Rhodobacter sp., assembly GCA_013824055.1. Taxonomy (GTDB): domain Bacteria; phylum Pseudomonadota; class Alphaproteobacteria; order Rhodobacterales; family Rhodobacteraceae; genus Tabrizicola. The sequence goes on from PNNE01000094.1 coordinate 1,649, forward strand.
ACAGGGCTGCCGACCGACCGCTGGCATGGTGCGCCAGCGCCTCTTCTGCCTCCAGCACGATCACCGAGCCCAGCTCGGACATCCGCGCCGCTGCCGAGATCCCGGCGATCCCGCCGCCTATGATCAGAAAATCCACGTCCATGCCCGTCTCCCGCTCTGCCCGGCTCCCGCTCTGCCCGCCCGTCAAACCATTCCCGTCCGCCGGATTCAACCCGGTCCCTCTTCGCTGCGGTCGGTTGCGGGCGGCGGAGCAGGCACCAGGGCGGCCACGGCAGCACGCAGCGCCGGGTCCAGCCGCAGACCTGCCGCGGCCAGCGCAGGCGCCAGTTGCGCCGCGTCGCGGGCGGACACGATGGGCACCGGGCGCGCCGGATGCGCCATGACCCAGGCCACCGCCAGTGTCACCGGATGCAGCCCCGCCTCGGCCGCCAGCCGGGCAAAGGCGGCGTCCACGCCCTCTGGCACCCCGGCATAGCGGCGGGCATAGCGCGCGTCCGTGGTCAGCCGTCCCTGCCCGCCCGCCGCATACTTGCCCGACAGCAGACCGCCGCCCAGCGGCGAATAGCTGTAGACCGCCAGCCCCTGGTCCATCGCCATCGGCAGAAGCTCGACCTCGGCCTGCCGCTTCACCGCCGAATACATCGGCTGGATCGCGTCGATCCGCCCGCCCAGCGCAGCGGCCAGGCCTTGCGCCTTCATCACCTGCCAGGCGGCAAAGTTCGACACGCCGATCCGCCTTGCAAGGCCCTGCGCCTGGAAGCCCAGCAGCGTCGCGACCGTCTCGTCCAGCGGCGTGTCCGGGTCAAAGCGGTGCAGGTACAGCAGGTCCACCGGCAGCCCGATGCGGTCCAGGCTCTCGGAAACCTGGGCCGTCAGGTTCGCCCGTCCCGCGCCCCCGTCATAGCCCGCCTTGGTCGCGATCCGCACCCCTTCGACCCCGCGCAACAGGTCGCCCAGCATCCGCTCGGACGCCCCGCCGCCATAGCCATGCGCGGTGTCGAAATCGCGCAGTCCGGCGGCCAGGCAGGCCTCGACCATGCCAGCCGCCGCGCGCGCATCGGCCGTGGTGCCGAATTGCATGGCCCCGAAGGCCAGCCCCTGTGAAATGTCCGTCATGACCGCAGCCTGCCACGGCCACCGGCCAACGAAAAGGCCCGCCGAAGCGGGCCTTTTGTCACCGGCAAGGCCGATGGATCACTGCGGGATGTCGCCGACGATGCCTTCGACGTAGAAGTTCATCCCCAGAAGGTCGCTGTCGGGGGCAATCGCGCCCTCGGCCAGCCAGGGCGAGCCGTCCTGCTTGTTGATCGGCCCGGTGAACGGGTGGTAGGTCCCCGCCGCGATCGCGTCGCGCATGGCTTCCGCCTCGGCCTTCACTTCGGCCGGAACCGCCTCGGTGATCGTCCCGATCTCGACCTCGCCTGCCGCGATCCCCTCCCAGCTGTCGGTCTGGGCATAGGTCCCGTCCAGCAGCTGACCCACGCGCTTGACGTAGTAGGGCGCCCAGTTGTCGATGATTGACGACACCCGGGGGGTCGGCATGTATTCCGGGATCGCCATGTCCGAGGCCTGGCCAAAGCCGATCACCCGGCCCTCGGTCTTGGCGGCCTCGGCCAGAGGAGCGGTCGAGTCGGTGTGCGACGCGATCACGTCCACGCCCTGGTCGATCAGCGCCTTGGCCGCATCGGCCTCTTTCGCCGGGTCGAACCAGGTGAAGGCCCAGACGATCGACAGCTCGACGTCCGGGTTCACCTTCCTGGCGTGCAGGAAGTAGCTGTTGATCCCCATGATGACTTCCGGGATCGGGAAGGACGCGATGTAGCCGATCTTGTTGGTCTTGGTCATCCTGCCGGCGATGTGGCCCTGCACCGCGCGGCCTTCGTAGAAGCGTGCGTTGTAGGTCGAGACGTTCGGATGCTCGCGCTTGTAGCCGGTCGCGTGTTCGAACTTCACATCGGGGAACTTGGCGGCGACGGCGTTCGTCGCGTCCATGAAGCCGAAGGAGGTGGTGAAGATGATGTTGCAGCCGCCCAGCGCCATCTGGGTCAGCACACGTTCGGCGTCCGCGCCCTCGGGCACGTTTTCCTGATACTGGATCTCGACCTTGTCGCCAAAGGCCTCCTGCACGGCCAGCGCGCCCTGGTGGTGCTGGTAGGTCCAGCCGCCGTCGCCGATCGGGCCGACGTAGACGAAGCAGGCCTTCACCTTGTCCATGCCCTGCGCGAAGGACGCGCCGCTTGCCAGCAGCAGGCCCGTCACGGCGCCTGCCAGCAGATTTCTCCGTTTCATTCTTGTACTCCCCTTGGTGGCGGGCACCTTCGGCCCGCAGTTATGCGCCTCAGCGTGAGGCATGAAAGTTTTGGCCCAGCGCGGCCGGAGCGCCGTTTGCCTTGCGCCCCGCCGACATGATGACCAGCACCAGGATGGTTATCAGATAGGGGGCCATGGACAAGTACTCGACCGGGATGCCGCTGCCTGCGACCTGCAGGTTCAGCTGCAGGACAGTGATGCCGCCGAAAAGATAAGCACCGATCAACACCCGCCAGGGCTTCCAGCTGGCGAAGACCACGATGGCCAGCGCGATCCACCCCGCGCCTGCGGTGATCCCGTCCACCCACTGCGGCACCCTGGCAAGAGAGATGTATGCCCCGCCCATCCCCGCCATCGCCCCGCCAAAGGCGATGCACATGAGCCGGATGCGGTTGACCTTGTAGCCCAGCGCATGCGCGGCCTCATGGCTTTCGCCGACCGCCCGGATGATCAGCCCGACGCGGGTCGATTTCAGCACCCACCACAGGACCGCCGTCATCGCGATGCTGAAATAGACCACCCAGTCATGCCCGAACAGGATCGGCCCCACCACCGGCAGATCGGCCAGCGCATCCGGCAAGAGCTGCCCCGTCGCCGGCGGCTTGATCCCGTTGTACCCCTGCCCGCCAAGGGAACTGACCCCCAGCCCGAACAGCGTCAGCGCCAGCCCCGTCGCCACCTGGTTCGCCAGAAACACCTGCGTCAGGGTCGCAAAGATCAGGCTCAGCAGCGCCCCCGCCACCGCCCCGCCGAAGAACCCGATGACCGGGCTTCCCGTTTCGACCGCCACGACGAACCCGCCCAAGGCGCCGATGATCATCATCCCCTCGACGCCCAGGTTCAGCACGCCCGAGCGTTCCACCACCGCCTCGCCCAGCGCCGCCAGCAGGATCGGCACCGCCGAGGCCATGAGCGTCGCGATCAGGATGACCGGATTGATCCCACCGAAGAAGTCCATCAATGCGCCCCCACAGCCAGTCGGAACCGGTAATTCGTCAGCACATCCACCGCCAGCAGGAAGAACAGCAGCATCCCCTGGAACACCTGGATCGCCGCATCCGGCAGGCCCAGGCTCGTGGACGCCATCTCGCCCCCCACATAGGTCAGCGCCAGGATGAACCCTGCCAGCACGATGCCCAGCGGATTGAGCCGCCCCAGGAAGGCCACGATGATCGCCGTGAACCCGTAGCCGGTGTTGAAGTCGATGCTGATCTGCCCGGCCGGCCCCGTCACCTCGAACATGCCCGCCAGCCCGGCCAGCGCGCCCGAAAGCCCCATGCACAGCACCACCAGCCGCGCTGGCGACACCCCGTGGAACCGCGCTGCCCGCGGCGCCTGGCCCGCCAGCCGGATCTGGAACCCCGCCTGATGCCGCGTCAGCAGGATATAGGCCAGCACCGCCGTCACCAGCGCCGCCACACCGCCCCAATGCAGCCCCAGAGGCTCATACAGAAACGCGTTCTGCGCCGCCGGATAGCTGGAGAAATTGCGGCTGCCCGGAAAGCCCATCCCCTCGGGGTTCTTGAGGAAACCGGTCGAGGCCTTGGCCAGGATCGTCTCGGCCACATAGACCAGCATCAACGACACAAGGATCTCGTTGGTGTTGAACCGCGTCTTCAGGATCGCCGGGATCATCGCCCAGACCCAGCCGCCGAAGGCTCCGGCGACGATCATCACCGGGAATATCCACCGGCTTTCCGTCGGAAACACCGCCAGCCCCACCGCGGCGCCGAAGATGGCGCCGATGATGTACTGACCTTCGGCCCCGATGTTCCAGATCCCCGCCCGGAACCCCAGGGCCAACCCGATGGCGATCAGGATCAGCGGACCCGCCTTCACCAGAAGCTGCCCGCGCAGATAGAAGGCGAACTCGCCGAACAAGGGGTCCCAGAAGATCGTGCGGATCACCTCGAACGGGTTCGTGCCCATCAGGGCAAAAAGGATGCCGCCCGCGATCATCGTCAGGACCACCGCGACGGGCGGTGTCGCATAAAGCCAGAACTTGCTGGGGGTGGGACGCTTTTCCAGCCTCAGCACAACACATCCTCCCCGCGCCAAATTCCTTCGAAGGAATTTGCAAAACTCTTCGAAGAGTTTTGGCCCCTATGCCACATGATGCGCGACCTCCATGCCATGCGCCCCGCCCATCATCAGCCCGATCTCGTCCATCGTCAGCCCTTCGGTGGGCCGAGGCCTGGTCAGTCGCCCCTCGTTCAGCACCGCAAAGCTGTCCGCGACTTCCAGCAGCTCATCCAGGTCCTGGCTGATCACCACCACCGCCGCACCTTCGCCCGCCCGGTCCAGGACCTGTTGCCGGATCTGCGCCGCCGCCGCCGCATCGACGCCCCAGGTCGGCTGGTTGATGACAATGACACTCGCCCCCTGCATCAACTCGCGTCCCATCAGGAACTTCTGCAGGTTCCCCCCCGACAGGGCCCGCGCCGCCACGTCGGGACCCGGAGTGCGAACGTCATAGGCGGCAATGATCTCCTCGGCAAAGGCACGTGTCGCGCCCCAGTCGATGAAGCCGTGCTTCGTCAACCCCTTGCGGACACCTGCCGTCAGGAAGGCATTTTCCACCAGCGACATGTCCGGCGCCGCCGCATGCCCGTACCGATCCTCGGGCGCGGCCACCAAGCCTGCGCGCCGCCGCTCTGTCGGCCCAAGGTCGCCCACCGGCTGCCCGGCGATCCGCACCTTGTCCGCCGCCGATTTCAATTCGCCCGACAATGCGAGCAAAAGCTCATCTTGGCCGTTTCCCGCAACCCCCGCGATCCCCAGAACCTCGCCCTTCGCCACCGTGAAGCTGACCGCTTTCAACGAGGTCCCGAACGGAATGGGCGAGTTCACCGACAGGTCCGACACCCCCAGCGCCACCTCGCCCTTGGCCCCCGGCCGCCGCTCCGGAGCCTTCAGCGCCTGGCCGACCATCAGCTCGGCCATCTCTCGCGCCGTCCGTTCGCGCGGCGTGCAGGTGGCGACCACGCGCCCCCGCCGCAGGATCGTCGCCTCGTCGCACAGCGCTTTGATCTCTTCCAGCTTGTGGGAGATATACAGGATCGCGGTCCCCTCGCTGGACAGTTGCCGCAGCGTCTTGAACAGGATTTCGACCTCCTGCGGCGTCAGCACAGAGGTCGGCTCGTCCATGATCAGCAGCTTCGGGTCCTGCAACAGGCACCGGATGATCTCCACCCGCTGCCGCTCGCCCGCCGACAGGTCCCCCACCATGCGCGACGGGTCCAGCGGCAAGCCGTACTCCTCGGAAACCGCCCGGATCTTCGCCGCCAACTCGCGCATCGGTGGCGGGTTCTCCATCCCCAGCGCCACGTTCTCGGCCACGTTCAGCGCCTCGAACAGGCTGAAGTGCTGGAACACCATCGCCACCCCCAGCCGCCGCGCCTCGGCCGGCTTGCCCGGCTGATACGCCGCCCCGCGCAGGGTCATCGTCCCGCTGTCGGGCCGCACCAGCCCGTAGATCATCTTGACCAGCGTCGACTTGCCCGCCCCATTCTCGCCCAGCAGCGCGTGGATTTCCCCCTCGCCGATCGAGAACGAAACATCCGAGTTCGCCACCACCCCCGGATAGGCCTTGGTGATCCCCTCCACGCGCAGCAATTC
>PNNE01000017.1 GCA_013824055.1 Rhodobacter sp.
CCGCCCGGCAGGGCGGTATAGGTTTGTTAACCATCCGAGGCGAACCTGCCCGGGACATCTGCAAGGGAGATTCGCATGGCGGGGTCGGTCAACAAGGTCATTCTCATCGGTCGGCTTGGCGCAGACCCCGAGGTGCGCAGTTTCCAGAACGGCGGCAAGGTGGTGAACCTGCGCATCGCCACCTCGGAAACCTGGCGCGACAAGCAGTCGGGGGAACGCAAGGAGCGGACCGAATGGCATTCGGTCGCGATCTTCAGCGAACCCCTTGGCAAGATCGCCGAGCAGTACCTGAAGAAGGGCAGCTCGGTCTACATCGAGGGGTCGCTGGAAACCCGCAAATGGCAGGATCAGTCCGGCCAGGACCGCTACACCACCGAAGTCGTCCTGCGGCCCTTTTCCGGCAATCTCACGCTGCTGGGCGGACGCGAAGGCGGCGGCGGCGGCGAGGATCGCGGCGGCTATGAAGATGGCGGCCAGGGCGGCGGTTACGGCGGCGGCCAGGGGGGCGGCCAGGGCGGCGGTTCGGGTGGCGGTTCGGGTGGCGGGCGCGGCGGTCCGGCATCGGGCGGCGGCGGCCGGTCGGACATGGACGACGAGATCCCGTTCTGACCCACGGCCCCATCCTGTCGGCGGCACTGGACCTTGACCGGGTATTCCCTATATAATTGGTCAACAACCTTTGCCGCCGAGTGGAAAACATGCAGCACCAGACCGTGGGCCAGACCGAGGGCAAGCCGCTGATCAAGCCCTCGACCACCGACCATCCGCTCTATCCGCAGATCGTCGAGGCTTGCCGGACGGTTTACGACCCGGAGATTCCGGTCAACGTCTTCGACCTCGGCCTCGTCTACACGATCGAGATCGGCCAGGAGAACGAAGTCGCGATCACCATGACCCTGACTGCCCCCGGCTGTCCGGTCGCCGGAGAGATGCCGGGCTGGGTCGCCAATGCCGTGGAACCCCTGCCCGGTGTGAAGCAGGTCGATGTCCAGATGACCTTCGACCCGCCCTGGGGCATGGACATGATGTCCGATGAAGCTCGGCTGGAACTTGGCTTCATGTAGCATCAAGCCTTATGACTTGATTTTTGCCTTTTAAAGCCCCAAGACTTGATACAGCGCAGTTCCAGTCGTGGAACCTCATGATCCAACCGCAGATCGCAGTCCTGACCGGCGACCTTGTCGCCTCGACGCGGCAGCCCGCCGACCGGGTTGACGCGGCCATGCAGGCCTTGCGCCAGTCAGCCGGTCAGGTCACTGCCTGGCAGACTCCGCCCTACGACACCCGGTTCACCCGGTTTCGCGGCGATGGCTGGCAGATCGCCCTGACGAATCCCGGCCTGGCGCTGCGCGCCGCTGTCGTCCTGCAGGCCACCCTGGGAGCGCGGGGCCTTGAAAGCCGGATGTCCATCGGTATCGGGCCCGCCGAAACCCTGGGCACGACGGACCTTTCCGATGCCGCAGGCCGGGCGTTCGAGCTTTCGGGGCAGGGTCTCGACAAGATGGCCGACACCTCTCGCATCGCCATCGCGGGCGCTCGGTGACCGAGGCCGATGCGATGATCGCCGACCTTCTGGGCGAGCGCATGGGGCGCTGGACCGCGGCCCAGGCCCAGGCTGCCGCATTGCAGCTTGCCGCGCCCGACCGGATCATCACCCTTGCCGAAGTCGGCAAGACGCTGGGGATCAGTCCGCAGGCCGTCAATGACCGGGTGCGGGGGGCCGGCTGTGGCACCATTGCCTCGGTGCTGCGCCGGTGGGAAGCCTTGAAAAGCCGCGACAACCGGGACCCCGCGCCATGATCGAAACCTTCATCGCGCTTCTCTTCGCGCACAGCCTGGCCGATTTCGTGCTGCAGAACGACTGGATCGTCCAGCACAAGCGCAAGCCGCTCGCCCTGGGCCTGCACGCCCTGGTCGTCGGGCTGACTGCCGCGGCCGCCACCGGAACGCTGCACCCCGCACTGCTGGCCCTGGCCCTGGTGCACATCGGCATCGACGTCGGCAAGCTGGCCCTGACCAGACTGTGGAAAACCTCGTCCGGTTTCGGTCCCTTCATGATCGACCAGGCCCTGCACCTGGCCAGCCTGATCGCCCTTGCGCTCTGGCTTCCCGACCTTTGGGCGCAAGGTCTCTGGTCGCAAGGTCTCTGGTCGCCTGGGGCCGACAGTATCGGCGGCATCCCCGCCACCGGGATCTGGTCCGACGCAACGGCCCTGCCGCTCAGCCACCTGCCCGCAGTCATGGCCCTGCTGGCCGGCCTGATCCTGGCCACCCGCGCCGGGGGCTTTGCCGTCGGCCTGCTGATGGAGCCCTTCGCGCCGCATCTTGGCACCGGCGACGCCGACAAAAGCCTGCCCGGAGCGGGCCGGGTCATCGGTCATCTTGAGCGCGGGCTCATCTTTGCCCTTGTCCTTTTCGGCCAGGCGCAAGGCGTGGGCCTCTTGATCGCCGCCAAATCCATCCTGCGATTCGGGGCCGTCAAGGACGACCGCAGGCTCTCGGAATACGTCATCATCGGCACGCTGGCCTCGTTCGGCTGGGCGCTGATCGTGGCCTTTGCCACGCTTCACGCGCTTGCGCTGACAGCGCCGCTTGGAATCCTGCCCGTTGCACCCTAGATTGATGTCAAAGGAGACCGCCCCATGTTCGGCATCCCCGGCAAAGCCGCCGTCACCCTGACCCCCGCCGCCACTCGCCAGATCGCGCGGCTGATGGCGCGCGAAGGCAGCCAGGGCCTGCGCATCGGCGTCAAGAAGGGCGGCTGCGCGGGCATGGAATACACGATGGACTATGTCACCTCGGTCAATCCGCTGGACGAGGTCGTGGAACTGGACGGTGCCCGGGTGATGATCGCCCCGATGGCCCAGATGTTCCTGATCGGCACCGAGATCGACTACGAGGTCGGCCTGGTCGAAAGCGGGTTCAAGTTCCGCAACCCCAATGTGGTCGAGGCTTGCGGTTGCGGCGAATCGATCAAGTTCCGCGACGCCCCCGCTGCGTGACCGGCCCTTTGGACATACTGTTCCCGATCTGCGGTCTTTTCCTTCGCGCCCTGACACGCTAGGCCTGCGGGACGCCAGGAAGGGATTGCCGACATGAAGAAACTTGCCGCCGGAAACTGGAAGATGAACGGGACCAAGGCCTCGCTGGCCGAGGTCTCCGCGCTGCTTGCGGCCCATCCCGCCCCGGCCTGCGAAATGCTGCTCTGCCCGCCTGCCACCCTGATCGACCGGATGGCCGCGGCCGCGCAGGGCACTGCCCTGCTGGTCGGCGCGCAGGACTGCCACGCCAGGCCGCAGGGCGCGCACACCGGGGATCTCTCGGTCGCCATGCTGAGGGATGCGGGCGCAAGCCATGTGATCCTTGGCCACTCCGAACGCCGCACCGACCACGGCGAGACGGACGCGCTGGTCCGCGCCAAGGCGCAGGCCGTGGTGGACGCGGGCCTGATCGCCATCGTCTGCATCGGCGAGACCGAGGCCGAGCGTGACGCAGGCCAGACCCTGGCCGTGATCGGCTCGCAGATCGACGGCTCGATCCCGCTGGGGGCGACGGCGGCGAACCTCGTGGTGGCCTATGAGCCGGTCTGGGCCATCGGCACCGGCCGCACCCCCACTCTGGCCGAGATCGCCGAGGTCCACGGCTTCCTTCGCGGCCGTCTGCGCGGGCTGATCGGGGAACAGGCGAACGGCGTCCGCCTGCTGTACGGCGGCTCGGTCAAGCCGTCGAACGCCACCGACATCTTCGCCGTGCCCCATGTCGATGGCGCGCTGGTGGGCGGCGCAAGCCTGAAGGCCGCGGACTTCGGGGCCATCGTCGCGGCCCTTTCCGCCGCCTGACGACCTTGCCCTGTCGCGGACAGGCCAGCCCTGCCCGCGACCGCCCCATAGGCTGCCCGAATGACCACACTTGACCCCACGGCGCGGCGCTCGCTTGTCGTTGCGAACCTGATCTGCCTTGCCTCGATGGTGATCTGGTCTGCCGGCCTGCCGGCTGCCGACCTGATCATCCCGCACATGCCGCCCATCGCCCTGACCGCCTGCCGCGCGCTTCTGGCGGCGGCGGTCCTGCTGCCGATCTGGTGGCTGGTAGAGGGCGGCCGGGTCGTGCTGGGGGCAAACTGGCTGCGGGGCGCCTGGGTCGGGTTCGTGACCCTGGGGCTTGCCTCGTTCTTCGTCATCATCGCGTTGCAGTACAACGACCCCGTCACCGTCGCCATCGTCAGCGCGATCATGCCGGTGATCGGGATCCTGCTGGAATGTCTGGCCGACCATCGCCCCTTCACCCGCGCGCTGGCCGTCGGGCTGGTCCTGTCGGTGGCCGGCGGGCTGATCGCGGTCAGCGGGGCCGATGGCGAGGTCAGTTTCGGGATCGGTGTCCTTGCCGCCCTCGCTTCGGTCACGTTCTACACCTGGGGTTCGCGTGAGACGGTGAAGGCCTTCCCCGACCTCACCCCGCTTGGCCGCAGCACGATCACCATCGCGGGCGGGGCCATCGTCGCCACCATCGCCGCGCTGGCCGACGGGACCCTGCGCGGCCAGTGGCCCGACTGGGCCGCGATCGGCTGGGTCGAGTTCGGCGGGCTGGCCGCCTTCTCCATCGGCTCGATGGCCATCGCGCAGCTGCTCTGGATCGTCTCGGTCGGCAGGATCGGCATCGGCGCGGCCTCGATGCACATGAACGCAGTGCCGTTCTACGTCATGCTGATGGTCTTCCTGCTGGGCGGACCCTGGAACTGGGCGCAGACTGTCGGCGCCGCCATCGTCGTGACCGGCGCGGCCATCGCGCAGGGCCTGATCGGGGGAAGGCGCGCATGATCGACCTGCACCAATCCCCGACCGACCCCGCCTTCGTCCAGGACCCCTATCCGTTCTACGAACGCGCCCGTGCCGCCGGTCCCTTCTTCCGCTGGGCCGACTACAACCTTGTCTGCACCGGCAACGCCGCCGCCGTGAACGCCATCTTCCGCGACCGCCGCTTCGGGCGCGAGCCGGTGGACCCCCTGCCGGTCCCGCCGCACCTGGCGCCCTTCTACGCGGTCGAGGCGCATTCCATGCTCGAGCTGGAACCGCCCCGTCACACCCGTCTGCGCAACCTCGTCCTGCGCGCCTTCACCTCGCGCCGGATCGCGGGCCTGGCCCCGGACATCACCGCGCTGGCGACCGAACTCGCCCGCTCCTGCCCGAAAGGCGACTTCGACCTGCTGACCGCTTTCGCCCAGCCCCTTCCGGTCCGCATCATCGCCCGCCTCTTGGGCGTGCCCGAGGAGATGGCGCCGGACCTGCTGCGCTGGTCGAACGCGATGGTGGGCATGTACATGGCCGGCCGCACCCGCGCCATGGAGGACAAGGCCGTCGCCGCGACCGAAGCCTTCGTCACCTTCCTGCGCGCCTACATCGCCGAACGCCGCGCCCGCCCCGCCGACGACCTGATCACCCAGCTCATCGCCGCCGAGATGGAGGGCGACAGGCTGACCACCGACGAGCTGATCTCGACCTGCATCCTCTTGCTGAACGCGGGCCACGAAGCGACGGTCCACACCATCGGCAACGGGGTGAAAACCCTGCTTCAGACCCGCACCCCGCTCTCGGCGCTTGCCCCCGAGGCCATCGAAGCCACGGTCGAGGAAATCCTGCGCTACGACCCCGCGCTGCACATGTTCACCCGCTGGGCCTATGCGGAGATCGAGGTCATGGGCCACCGCTTCCAGCGCGGCGACCAGGTGGCGCTGCTTCTGGCGGCGGCCAACCGCGACCCCGGCGCCTGGGACGACCCGGCCCGCTTCCAGCCATCCCGCCCGGTGAAGCCCCATGCCAGCTTCGGCGCGGGTCTGCACTTCTGCGTCGGCGCGCCCCTCGCCCGGCTGGAACTGCAGATCGCCCTGCCGATCCTGTTCCAGCACCACCCCCGGCTCGCCCTTGCCGCCAAGCCACAGTACGGCGATGTCTACCACTTCCACGGCCTGCGCGAATTGTGCGTCACCGGATGAGCCTTTCGCCTGGCAGAAAATATCCCCGCCGGAGGCCCCCCGAGGAGGAGGGCGCAAGCCCCGACGACGAGACAAAGAACTTGCGCGTCAGCGCTCCGCTTGAAAACCGCCGGTCACAGGGGCAGCACGGTCGTCGACTTGATCTCTTCCATGCTCAGCAAAGCCGTCACGTTATAGATCCGCACTTCGGAAATCAGCGCCTGATAGAAGGTGTCATAGGCCCGCGCGTTCTTCACCCGCACCTTCAGGATATAGTCGATGTCCCCCGCCAGCCGGTGCGCTTCCAGCACCTCCGGGCGTTCGCGCAGGGCCTTCAGGAACCGCCGCTGCCAGTCCGCCTCATGCTCGGACGTGCGGATCAGCACGAAGAAACAGGCCTCCAGCCCCAGGGCCTCGGGGTCCAGGATCGCCGTGGTCCGGGTGATCACCCCCTGCTCGCGCATCCGGCGGATCCGGTTCCAGACCGGCGTCTTGGACGAGCCCACCTTGCGGGCGATTTCGTCCAGCGACTGCTCGGCATCCCCCTGCAGTTCGGACAGGATTTTCCGGTCCAGATCGTCCAGCGCGGCACTCATTCCTGAATATCCCTCTTTCCCGGAACAGCAGTTTGGATCGCCGACAGTATCGGAACACGCGTCCTTATCTGCAAGGGTCACTGGTCCGGAAGTAGGAAAATATTCTATATTAGACAGGCATCCTTCCCAGCCCGAGGTCAGCATGAGCCGCCGCTTCACTCCGAAGATCGTGACCGCGAACCGCCTGCGGGAAGGCGATGTCGTCTACCTCACCGCCGACGACCGCTGGTCGCCCCTCCACCACGAGGCCGAGCTGATCGAGGACGAGGCCCACGCCCAGATGCGCCTGCTGCACGCGGCGGCGCAGAAACTGCTTGTGGTCGGCGCCTATCTCGCGGATGCAAAGCCCGGCGCCCAGGGACCGGAACCGACCCATTTCCGCGAGGAGTTCCGCACCCGCGGCCCGTCGAACTATCACCACGGCAAGCAAGCCGACCTGGCCAGCTGAGGGGCGCAGATGTACTCCTACTCCGACTTTGACGAAGCCTTCGTCCGCGCCCGCGTCGCGCAGTTCACCAACCAGGTCGAACGCCGCCTGGACGGCAGCCTGACCGAGGACGAATTCCGCCCGCTGCGGCTGATGAACGGCCTCTATCTGCAGCTGCACGCCTACATGCTGCGCGTGGCGATTCCCTACGGCACGGTCAGCCCCCGGCAGATGCGGCAGTTGGCCCATATCGCCGACACATGGGACAAGGGCTATGGCCATTTCACCACCCGGCAGAACATCCAGTTCAACTGGCCGAAGCTGCCGGATGTGCCCGCGATCCTGTCCGCGCTGGCCGATGTCGAGATGCATGCCATCCAGACCTCGGGCAACTGCGTGCGCAACGTCACCGCCGACCATTTCGCCGGTGCCGCCGCCGACGAGATCGCCGACCCCCGCCCCTATGCCGAGCTTCTGCGGCAATGGTCCACCGACCACCCCGAATTCCAGTTCCTGCCGCGCAAGTTCAAGATCGCCATCACCGGCAGCCCCAACGACCGGGCCGTCACCAA
>PNNE01000180.1 GCA_013824055.1 Rhodobacter sp.
GGGCGCGGCCGGATGGAGCGGCAGTTCCTGGCGGCGGATGCGGACGGCGACGGCCAAGCCGATGCGGCCGAGTTGGCCGAACAGGGCCGCCTTGCGGGTCTGCGCGCCCTTGGCGAGGACGAGGCCGGGTACCTGCGCGGGCTGATGGTGCTGGACGCCGATGGCAACGGGGCGCTGACCGGGGCCGAGGTTGCAAGGGCCGTGATGACGCAGGAGCGGGCGGGACAGGAAAAGGCCGGGTAGCGCAACGGTCTGTCGCCATTCAAGCCTCTCGCCCTTTCTGGCCGATTGCGCTATTCGGGGGTGGAAAAGCAGGGGGACTGTCATGGCTGCAGAGCTTTCGCCGATCGACCAGGCCAAGTTCGTTGCCGCGCGCCGGTCGGTGGATTTCGTCGAAGACGGGATGAAGCTGGGGCTTGGCACGGGGTCGACCGCGGCCTGGATGGTGCGCTGCCTGGCGGAACGGGTGCGGGACGAAGGATTGAAAGTGACCTGCGTGGCCACCTCGGCGCGGACGGCGGACCTGGCGCGCGCTGTCGGGCTGAAGGTGGTCGGCCTGGACGAGACGCGGTGGCTGGACCTGACCATCGACGGCGCGGACGAGTTCGACCAGAACCTGAACCTGATCAAGGGTGGTGGTGCTGCGCTGTTGCAGGAAAAGATCGTGGCGACGGCCAGCGACCGGATGATCGTGATCGCCGACGCGGCCAAGGAGGTCGCCCAGCTTGGGGCCTATCCGCTGCCGGTCGAGGTGATCCCCTTCGGCTGGCAGACGACCAAGGCCCTGATCGAAGAGACGCTTTACAGCCTGGACGTCATGGCCCGCGATGTCGCGTTGCGGATGGCCAAGGAGGTGCCGCTCATCACCGACGAGGGGCATTACATCCTGGACCTCAACCTGAAGCGGATCGGCAACCCCCGGCAATTGGCGCTGGTGCTGAACCAGATCCCCGGCGTGGTGGAAAACGGGCTGTTCATCGACATCTGCGACGTGGTGGTGATCGGCCACGGCGACGGGCGGGTGACGGTCCGCGACATCAACTCGGGCAAGGTCGAAACCGGGTCGGTCGACATCACCGAAAGCCGCAACATCTTTGCCGATCTGGACTAGGTGCTGACGGCCCGGTCACGCAAAAGCGGGCCTTGGGGGCTTTCGCCGGGGCACGGGACGGACTAGCTCTGGCGCACGGCAACGGCGGAAGGGCTTGGCATGGCTTTCGACTACGATCTCTTCGTCATCGGCGGCGGTTCGGGCGGGGTGCGGGCGGCGCGGATCGCCTCGGGCGAACATGGCGCCAAGGTCGGTCTGGCCGAGGAAAGCCGCATGGGTGGCACCTGCGTCATCCGGGGCTGCGTGCCCAAGAAGCTGATGGTCTTCGCCAGCGCCTATCCCGAAGCCATCGCCGAGGCGCGGGAATATGGCTGGGACGTGACCTCTGGCGGCTTCGACTGGACCCACTTCCGCACCCGGCTGGAAACGGAGCTTGACCGGCTGGAGGGCGCCTATCGCAACACGCTGCAGAACGCGGGCGTGGTCATCCACGACGAACGCGCGGTGATCGTCGATGCGCACCGGGTCCGGCTGGCCTCGGGGGTCGAGTTCACGACGAAGCATATCCTCGTTGCCACCGGCGGCTGGCCCTTCGTGCCGGAGATTCCGGGGCGTGACCTGGCAATCACTTCGAACGAGATGTTCCATCTTCCGGCGTTGCCCAGGCGGGCGCTGGTGGTCGGCGGCGGCTATATCGCCTCCGAATTCGCCTGCATCCTGAAAGGGTTGGGGGTCGAGGTCAGCCAGTTCTACCGCGGCGCGCAGATCCTGCGCGGCTTTGATGACGAGGCGCGCGGCCACGTGGCGAACGCCATGCGGGCGCAGGGCATCGACATCCACTGCGGCACCGACGTGATGCGGCTGGAGCGGACGGACGCAGGCATCCGCGCCGTTGCGACCGACGGGACCGAGCGCGAATTCGACCTGGTGCTTTACGCCACGGGTCGTCGGCCCAACACCGCCGGCCTGGGGCTGGAGGCGCTGGGCCTGACGCTTGGCCGCAACGGCGAGATCCCGGTGGACAGGTTCAGCCAGACTGCCGTGCCCTCGGTCTTCGCCGTGGGCGACGTGACCGGCCGGGTGAACCTGACCCCCGTCGCGATCCGCGAGGGCCACGCCTTCGCCGACACTGTCTTCGGCGGCAAGCCCACCGCCTTCGACCACGGGCTCGTCGCCTCGGCCATCTTCACCCAGCCCGAGATGGGCAGTGTTGGCCTGTCCGAGGAGGCCGCAAGGGACCAGGAACCGATCGAGGTCTATTCGACCGCCTTCCGCCCGATTCGGACGCTTTTTGCGGGCAAGCAGGACCGGGTGCTGATGAAACTGATCGTCAGCCAGGCCAGCCGAAAGGTCCTTGGCTGCCACATCGTCGCACCCGAGGCGGGCGAAATGATCCAGCTTGCTGCCATCGCGATCGGCCTTGGGGCGACGAAGGAGGACTTCGACCGGACCTGCGCAGTCCATCCGACGATGGCCGAAGAGCTGGTCACGATGCGAAAACCGACCAGAACGGCCTGACATCTGGCGTGGACGGGTTGATTTCCGGCTGAATATGACCAGCTTAGGGCAAAGGTAAGAACAAGGGGTTTTCTTAAATGGCAGGAAGTGGCGGTCCCTGGGGCAGCGGTGGCGGCTCGGGTGGAGACGGCGGCAGGGGCGACAACGACGACGAGGACCGCCGCGGCGGTCGGCGTGGCGAGCATGGCCCCCAGATCCCCGAGATCGACCAGCTGATGAAACGCGGCCAGGAACAGCTGCGCGTCCTGATGGGCGGGCGCGGCAACCGTGGCCCGGGCGGTCCCGGTGGCGATCCCGGCGGGCCGGCCTTTACCAAGCAGGGCATTGCACTTGGCGCACTGGCTCTGGTCGCGGTCTGGACCTTCATGTCGCTCTACACCGTGCGGCCGGAAGAACGCTCGGTCGAGCTGTTCCTGGGCGAAAGCGCGGGCATCGGCAATCCGGGCCTGAACTTCGCCCCTTGGCCGATCGTGAGCTACGAGAAGGTCCAGGTCACCGGCGAGCGGACGACCGATATCGGCAGCCGGGCCGGAAGCGATGACCTCGGGTTGATGCTGACCCGCGACCAGAACATCGTGGACATCGGCTTCCAGGTGGTCTGGAACATCTCGGACCCCGAGAAATACCTGTTCAACCTCGCCGACCCTGAAAGCACCATCCGCGCGGTCAGCGAAAGCGCGATGCGCGACATCATCGCCCGGTCGGAACTGTCACCGATCCTGAACCGCGACCGGGGTGTGATTGCCGCGGACCTGCGGACCGCCGTTCAAAGCACGCTGGACAGCTACAATGCCGGGATGACGGTGATCCGGGTCAACCTGCAGAACGCCCAGCCCCCGCGCGAGGTGATCGACGCCTTCCGCGACGTGCAGGCCGCCCAGCAGGAGCGCGACCGGCTGCAGAACGAGGCCGACGCCTACGCCAACCAGGTGACCGCCGGTGCCCGAGGCGAGGCAGCGCGGCTCTTGGAAGACGCCGAGGCCTACCGCGCCCAGGCGGTGAACTCGGCCCAGGGTGAGGCGGCGCGCTTCATCTCGGTTCTCACCGAATACGTGAAGGCGCCCGAAGTGACCCGGCGACGGCTCTACATCGAAACCATGGAACGGGTGTTTGCAGGCATGAACAAGGTGATCCTCGACGGCGTCTCGGGCGACGTGGGCGGGCAGGGCGTGGTGCCGTTCCTGCCGCTGAACGAGCTTGGGCGGGCAACTTCCGGCCAGGGTGCCGGTGCGACCGGGGGGACGAACTGATGCGCGCGATTTACCTCCTTCCCGCCCTCGTGGTGGTGCTGGTGCTGGTCCTGTCTTCGGTCTTCATCGTCGATGAACGCAAGAAGGCGCTTGTGCTGCAATTCGGCCAGGTCATGCAGGTCAAGGAAACCCCCGGCCTTGGTTTCAAGATCCCGCTGGTCCAGGACGTGGTTCTGTACGAGGACCGCATCCTCGGCATGCAGACCGCGCCGACCGAAGTGACGCTGCTGAACGACCGCCGGCTTGTGGTCGATGCCTTCGCGCGCTGGCGCATCGTCGATCTGGTCCGTTTCCGCCAGTCGGTCGGCACCGGCGCCGAGGAACGCGCCCAACAGCTTCTGGGCAGCATCCTGACCCAGGCGATCCCGGAAGTGCTTGGCAATGCCACGCAAGAGCAGGTTCTCAGCCAGGACCGCGCCGTGCTGATGAACCAGATCCTTGCCATCGCGAAACGGGAAGGGGCGGCGCTCGGGGTCGACGTGATCGACGTCCGACTGACCCGCACCGACCTGCCCGAGCAGAACCTCGAAGCCACCTTTGCGCGGATGCGGGCCGAGCGCCAGCGTGAGGCGGCCGACGAACGTGCGCGCGGCGGCGAAGCTGCGCAAAGGGTGCGGGCCTCGGCCGACCGTACGGTGGTGGAGCTGACGTCTGACGCCCGTCGCCAGGCCGAGATCATCCGCGGCGAGGCCGATGCCGAACGCAACGGCATCCTCGCGGCAGCCTATGGTCGGGACCCGGAGTTCTTCGGTTTCATCCGGTCGCTTGCGGCCTACGAGGTCAGCCTCCAGGGAAGCAACTCGTCGATCGTGATGCAGCCGGACAGCGAGTTCTTCGATTACTTCCGGTCGGAAAGCGGCCCTGATGTCGCCGACCGGTCACCCGGAGCCAGTGCCACACCAAGTCCGTGAGCGAAATCATCCTGGCACTGGGTCTGGTGCTGGCGGTAGAGGGGCTGGTGCTGGCACTGGCCCCTCGCCGGATTGAAG
The DNA here is from genome assembly GCA_013824055.1 of Rhodobacter sp. Classification (GTDB taxonomy): domain Bacteria; phylum Pseudomonadota; class Alphaproteobacteria; order Rhodobacterales; family Rhodobacteraceae; genus Tabrizicola. Next base: position 4,809 of record PNNE01000180.1, read on the forward strand.
ACGCGCTGCGGCTGCTGGCCAGCCTTGGCCTCGACCAGCGCCGGGCTATCGGGCTTGGTGCGCTGGCCTTCGGGGTTGCGCTGGTCTGGCTGGCCCGGACGGGATGACATCTTCCTTCACATCACCTTGATGCACCGCGACTGGGTTTGCATTGTCGTCTGCATCGCCTAACTGTGTCTCCAGAAATGACGCGGCAGGCTCTGACCAGGATGCTTCGCCGCCACACCCGATTGAACAGGAGTTCGCATCGTGCCCGATATCACCCCGTCCATCCGCAATGCCCTGCGGTCCAGCACGCTTCTGGCGCTGGTCCTGGGCTTCGGTCTCAGCGTCGCACCGGTTCACCAGGCCCAGGCCTTCGGCGCGCCGGAAAGCTTTGCCGAACTGGTGGAACAGATCAGCCCGGCCGTGGTGAACATCACCACCTCGGCGATGGTCGCCGCCCCCGCCGACGGGATGCCGATGGTGCCCGAGGGCAGCCCCTTCGAGGATTTCTTCGATGACTTCGGCGGCCCCGGTCCGGGCGGCCCGCAGCGCTCGGAGGCGCTTGGCTCGGGCTTCGTCATCTCCGAGGACGGCTATATCGTCACCAACAACCACGTGATCGAGGGCGCCGACGAGATCGAGATCGAGTTCTTCTCGGGCGAGCGGCTGAAGGCCAAGCTGGTCGGGACCGACCCCAAGACCGACATCGCGCTTCTGAAGGTCGAAAGCGACACGCCGCTGCCCTTCGTCAGCTTCGGCAATTCCGATCTGATGCGGGTCGGCGACTGGGTCATGGCGATGGGCAACCCGCTGGGCCAGGGCTTCTCGGTCAGCGCGGGCATCGTCTCGGCCCGCGGGCGCGAGCTTTCGGGGACCTATGACGACTTCATCCAGACCGACGCCGCGATCAACCGCGGCAACTCGGGTGGGCCCCTGTTCAACATGGACGGCCAGGTGATCGGCGTGAACACCGCGATCCTGTCGCCCAATGGCGGGTCGATCGGCATCGGCTTCTCGATGTCGGCCAACGTTGTGGCCAAGGTGGTGGACCAGCTGAAGGAATTCGGCGAGACCCGCCGCGGCTGGCTGGGCGTCCGCATCCAGGACATCTCGCCCGAGATCGCGGAATCCATGGGGCTGGCCGAGGCCAGGGGCGCGCTGGTGTCCGACGTGCCGGACGGTCCGGCGAAGGACGCCGGGATCCGGGCCGGTGATGTGATCACGCACTTTGCGGGCGAGGATGTGGGCGATGCCGGCGACCTGACCCGCCGCGTCGCCGACGCCCCCATCGGCGAGGCGGTCCCGGTCATCGTGCTGCGCGATGGCAAGACCGAGACGCTGGCCGTCACGCTGGGCCGCCGCGAAGAGGCCGAGGCCGCGACGATGCCGGCCGCCGGCCCTGCGCCGGAAGCTCCGAAAGAGTTCGAGACGCTGGGTCTGACGCTTGCGCCGCTGGACGACACGATGCGCGAGCGCCTGGGCCTTGAGGCCTCGGCCGAAGGGCTGCTGATCACCTCTGTCGACCAGGCCTCGGAAGCTTTCACCAAGGGACTGGCCGAGGGCGATCTGATCACCGAGGCCGGCCAGCAGAAGGTGGTGCGCCTGGAGGACCTGGAGGACCGGATCACGGAGGCGAAGGACGCCGGCCGCAAGTCGATCCTGCTCCTCGTCCGCCGCGGCGGCGACCCGCGCTTCGTGGCGCTGTCGATCGAGTAAGGCCGACGGACCGGATGGCGGTGGCGGCGGGGCGCTCTCGCCGCCATCGTCAGTCCGGTTTCGGTTCGATTGCCGCGGGAAGCCGGTGCCCTAGGGCTGATCGCCCGCGCGCACCCCGTCGAAGCTGAACCCGGGGTCCAGCAGCCGGTCCAGAAGCGGCGACAGATCCTCGATCACGTCCGCCACCACATGCACCACCCCCGCCTCGCGCTGCAGCTTGCCCGTCACGCGCAGCAGCCGCCCCGCGATCACCGCGCGGCGGAAACGCTCGTAGACATTGGCCCAGACCACCACATTGGCCGTCCCCGTCTCATCCTCCAGCGTGACGAAGATCACCCCCTTCGCCGTGCCGGGCCTTTGCCGCACCAGCACCAGCCCCGCCACCGTCACCCGCGCGCCGACCGGAGGCTCGCCCAGCCGGGCAGCCTGCAGGGCCTTCGGCGGACGCGGCCAGGCGCCAGGACGCGGGGCAGGGGACAGGGCCGGAGTCATGCGAACAATAATAGAACATCCGCGCGGCAGAGCAAGCCCGCCCCCCTCTGGCAAAACGCGCCGGACTGGCCTATGTCACGTCTGTCGATCCCGGGAGACCCAGACATGGCGAAGATCACTTACGTTGAACACAATGGCCGCGAACACCTCGTCGAGGTCGCGAACGGCCTGACCGTGATGGAAGGCGCGCGCGACAACGGCATCCCGGGGATCGAGGCCGATTGCGGCGGCGCCTGCGCCTGTTCGACCTGCCACGTCTACGTCGACCCCGCCTGGATCGACAAGCTGCCGAAGAAGGACCACATGGAAGCCGACATGCTGGACTTCGCCTGGCAACCCGATCCGGCGCGGTCGCGCCTGACCTGCCAGCTGAAGGTCTCGGATGCGCTGGACGGGTGCGCGTGCAGATGCCGGAAAAGCAGATCTAAGAACCGCTCCTCGATCACTTCGTTCTCGTCGCTGACTGTCGCGACGAGAAGACGAAGTCGCACGAGGAGCCGCCGCTACTCGGCCTTGCCCAG
>PNNE01000369.1 GCA_013824055.1 Rhodobacter sp.
AAATACGACATCCTGCTCGCCATCGACGAGGTCGTCTGCGGGGTGGGGCGCACCGGCACCTGGTTCGGCTACCAGCATTACGGCATCAAGCCCGACTTCGTGACCATGGCCAAGGGCGTTGCCTCGGGCTATGCCGCGATCAGTTGCACCGTGACCACCGAAGCCGTGTTCGAGATGTTCAAGGACGCGCCCAGCGACCCGCTCAGCTATTTCCGTGACATCTCGACCTTTGGTGGCTGCACCTCTGGCCCGGCCGCGGCGCTGGAGAACATGCGGATCATCGAGGATGAGGGGCTGCTCGCCAACACCGTGGCGATGGGCGACTACTGCCTTGGCAACCTGTCTGCGCTGATGGACAAGCACAAGGTCATCGGCGACGTCCGCGGCAAGGGTCTGTTCCTGGGGGCCGAGCTGGTGGCCGACCGTGCGACCAAGCAGCCGGCGGACGAAAAGCAGGTCCAGGCCGTCGTCGCCGACTGCATGGCGCAAGGCGTCATCATCGGCGCCACGAACCGCTCGCTGCCGGGGTTCAACAACACGCTGTGCCTCAGCCCCGCGCTGATCGCGACGAAGGACGACATCGACGAGATCACCACGGCGATCGACGGCGCGCTGGGGCGGGTGTTCGGGTAGCGAGAATGCGGAGCGTCCTTCCAGGGACGCTCCCCGTCCGACGCTGATCGCGGACAGTCGCCTGTCCGCGTCCGTCCGCAGGCGCAGGATCCCGGCGCCTCCGCTTCGGTTCTTGTGCGTCCAGCGCAGCAAGCGCCGTTTCGCCAGCCGCATCCAAGGCTTCGCCGCCACATCTTGGCGGACCAGCGGGCGACAGGAGCTACTCCTTGTGCAAGCCCGGTCAAAGCGCACGCGACTGCTTGAGCGCTTCGCGAAGAACAGCTATACACCCGCCGTGGACATGCAGAATGTCGCCGTGATTTGGTGGAGACCAGAACCACCAAGCCATCGATGCCCCTATAGCTCAGCTGGTAGAGCATCTGATTTGTAATCAGAGGGTCGGGAGTTCGAGTCTCTCTGGGGGCACCACACCGTCAGGCAAGCCGTTGAAGAGCCTCAGCTTTTACCGAAAGGTCAAGCCGCGGAGGATGTCCGGTACCCTCGGGGGCCTGAAAACCGCCGTCAGGAGGGCGGTCGCAAGGCCTTGTGCGTCCGGGCAAAGGCTGTTGCGGCCCCCGCCCCAACCCCCGCCCCAACTCCGGCCCAACCCCGCCTTACGCCACCCCGTACCGCCGACGGGCTTCCTTGAAGCTCATCAGCTTGCCCTGGGCGGTGTCCCACAGGTGCAGGTTCACCGACCGCAGGCTTTCTCGGACTGTCAGGCGCTGCGCTTCGGCAAGGGTCTGGTGGTCGCGGATCACCTCGGGCAGGCGGTAGAAGGGGATGCGGGAATACAGGTGGTGGACGTGGTGGATGCCGATGTTGCCGGAAAACCAGCGCAGGGGCTGCGGCAGGATATAGTGGGACGAGCCCTCCAGCGCCGCATCGTGCAACTGCCAGTCGTCGCCTTTGGACCAGTGCGTTTCCTCGAACTGGTGCTGGACATAGAAGAGCCAGACGCCAAGCGTCGCGGCGATCAGCGACGTGGGCAGGTAGATCAGCAGAACCGGCCAGAACCCGCCGAACCAGATGATCAGGCCCACGGCGATGCCGATCATCGCATTGGTTCCCATCGCGCTGGTCCAGTAGCGCCAGCCGGATTTCATCAGGCCCATCGGCAGCCGATTCTGCAACAGGAACAGATAGCTGGGGCCAAGCACGAACAGCACGACCGGGTTGCGGTAGAGGCGATACATCAGCCGCCCCCACCACCCGCGCGCGCGATACTCCTCGATCGTCAGGGTCAGCACGTCGCCGATCCCGCGGGCGTCAAGATCGCCGTGGTGGGCATGGTGGATCGAATGGGTGCGCCGCCAGACGGCATAGGGCGTCAGCGTCAGCACTCCGAGCACCCGACCCAGCCAGTCCTGCGCCGTGCGGTTCTTCAGGAAGGACCCGTGACCGCAATCATGCTGGATGATGAAGATGCGGACCAGGAAGCCGCCGTTCAGGATCGCGATCGCAAGTGCCAGCCAGGGGCTGACGGACAGCGCCATCCAGGCCAGGACCCAGAGCGCCAGGAACGGCACCAGGGTCGCGGCCAGCTCCCACAGGCTGCGGCGGGTCGAGGGTTCGCGGTAGCGGGCGAGGGTGGTCAGCCAGTCGCGGGCTGAGCGGGCGGAAGCAGGTTCGGGCATCGGGGCCTGTGGAATTCCCGCCGGCTTTGCCGCGGCAGGGTCGGCTTGGCCTTCCCCAGCGCGGGCGCGCGCAGGCATCGGGCGTGCATCGGGTTAGGCGACGGCGGGGCGAAGATCAACCGAATTGATGCAGGGCGAGGTCACGTCATGGCGATATCCTTGCCCTCTGGGCGCTTGACTTTGACCAGGCCCTAGCCGCTTGATCCGGCAATCAAAGCCCGTGGTGTCATGGCCGCCATCCCCGTCGAAGCCTTCTACCTGACCCCTGGTGCCACGGGATCGCTGCAACAGCAGATCCGGGCGATGGTGACGCAAGGCATTCTGGCGGGCCGTTTTCGCCCCGGAAGCCGCATGCCCTCTTCGCGGGGGCTGGCCGGGCATCTGGGCGTCAGCCGGATCACGGTGACGCTGGCCTATGCGGACCTTGTGTCGTCGGATTACCTGACTTCGGCGGGTCGGTCGGGCTATTTCGTCTCGGACACCGCGCCCCTGGCGCCCGAGTTTCCCCAGGCCCAGTCCCGCGCCGAGGCCATTGATTTCAAGGGCCTGACCGGTGGCCGCTTCACGCTTGTCCCCAAGGTGGAGCGGCCCGAGGACTGGGACCGCTACCCCTATCCCTTCATCTACGGCCAGGCCGACCCGACGCTGTTCGATCATCAGAACTGGCGGCAATGCGCGCTGCGGGCGCTGGGAAAGCGCGATTCGCGGCGCTGACCACCGACTATTACGACCGCGACGACCCGCTGCTGATCCAGGAATTGCTGCGCACCATCCTTCCGCGCCGGGGCATCGCCGCGCGCGAGGATGAGGTGCTGCTGACGATGGGGGCGCAGAACGCGCTGTGGATCGCGGCGACGGCGCTGCTGCGGCCGGGGCGGCGGGCGGGGGTGGAAAACCCCGGCTATCCCGCCTGGCGTGCCATCGTGGCCGCAACGGGGGCGACGGCGGTGCCGATGAACGTGGACGCCCAGGGTCTGCCGGTGCAGGGCCTTGATGCGGATGTGGTCTTCACCACGCCGTCGCACCAGTGCCCGACCAACGCCACCATGCCGGTCGACCGCCGGGTGGCGCTGCTGGAGGCCGCCGAGGCCCGGGGCTTCGTCATCATCGAGGATGACTACGAGTTCGAGATGTCCTTCCTGAAGCCCGTCGCCCCGGCGCTGAAATCGCTCGACCGGGGGGGGCGGGTGATCTACGCCGGGTCCTTCTCGAAATCGGTGTTTCCGGGGTTGCGGCTGGGATACCTTGTCGGCCCGCCCGGTTTCATCGCCGAGGCACGCGCCTTGCGGGGGCTGATGCTGAAACACCCGCCGGGCCATATCCAGCGGACAATGGCCTATTTCCTGGGGCTTGGGCACTACGATGCCCTCGTCAACCGGATGAAGGGTGCCTACCGCCGCCGCCGCCAGGTGATGGCCGAGGCGATTGCGGCGGAAGGGCTGGAGGTCGCGGGGCAGGGCGGCTTTGGCGGCTCCAGCTTCTGGATGCGCGCGCCCGAGGGGGTGGACACCGAAGCGCTGGCGTTGCGGCTGCGGGCCGACGGCGTGCTGATCGAACCCGGACGGGCGTTCTTTGCGGGAGAGGAAGGTCACAGGAATTCCTACCGGCTGGCCTATTCGTCCATCGCCCTGCCGAAGATCCCCGAAGGCGTGGCCCGGATCGCCCGAGCGCTGCGCTAAGTCCCGTTCCCCGGACGCCCAGAGGATGTAAGCAGCCAGAAGATCGGGGTGACTGGTATTATTGCGGTGCACCGTCTGGCCCTAAGCGCAGCTTTGGCGGGGCAGTAGGGTGCCGGGCAAAGGCCCCTCGGGGCCGCATGGGACATGGAGAGATGCGATGAAGATGACGACCGAGGAAGCCTTCGTGAAGGTCCTGCAGATGCACGGGATCGAACATGCGTTCGGGATCATCGGCTCGGCCTTCATGCCGATCTCGGACATCTTTCCCAAGGCGGGCATCCGGTTCTGGGACTGCGCGCATGAAGGCAGCGGCGGGATGATGGCCGACGGCTTCACCCGCGCGTCCGGCAAGATGTGCATGATGATCGCGCAGAACGGGCCGGGGATCACCAATTTCGTCACCGCGGTCAAGACGGCCTACTGGAACCACACGCCGCTCTTGCTGGTGACGCCGCAGGCCGCCAACAAGACGATCGGGATGGGCGGCTTTCAGGAAGTCGAGCAGATGGCGCTGTTCAGGGACATGGTCTGCTATCAGGAAGAGGTGCGCGACCCTTCGCGCGTGGCCGAGGTGCTGAACCGCTGCATCCTGCAGGCAAAACGCCAGTCGGCCCCGGCGCAGATCAACGTCCCGCGCGATTACTGGACGCAAGTGATCGACGTTCCCCTGCCTGCGGTGGTGGAGTTCGAGCGGCCCTCGGGCGGCGATGAGGCGATGGCGCGGGCGGCGCACCTGCTGTCCAGCGCCAGGTTCCCGGTGATCCTGAACGGCGCGGGCGTGGTGATCGGCGGGGCGATCCCGGCCTCGATGGCCTTGGCCGAGCGCCTGACCGCGCCGGTCTGTGTCGGCTACCAGCACAACGACGCCTTCCCCGGCAGCCACCCGCTGTTCGCGGGGCCGCTGGGCTACAACGGGTCGAAGGCGGCGATGGAGCTGATCGCCGAGGCCGATGTGGTGCTGGCGCTGGGGACGCGGCTCAACCCGTTCTCGACCCTGCCGGGCTATGGGCTGGATTACTGGCCGAAGGATGCGAAGATCATTCAGGTCGACATCAACCCGAACCGGATTGGCCTTACCAAGCCGGTGACGGTGGGGATCGTGGGCGACGCGAGGAAGGTGGCCGAGGGCATCCTGGCGCGGCTGTCCAAGACGGCAGGCGATGCGGGGCGGGAAGAGCGCAAGGCCCGGATCGCGCAGAAGAAATCGGCCTGGGCGCAGGAGCTGTCCTCGATGGATCACGAGCAGGACGACCCCGGCACCAGCTGGAACGACCGCGCCCGCAAAGCCAAGCCCGATTGGATGTCGCCGAGAATGGCCTGGCGCGCGATCCAGGCGGGCTTGCCGAAAGAGGCGATCATCTCGTCGGACATCGGCAACAACTGCGCCATCGGCAACGCCTATCCGTCCTTCGAGGCGGGGCGGAAATACCTGGCGCCGGGCCTGTTCGGGCCTTGCGGTTACGGGTTGCCCTCGATCGTCGGGGCGAAGATTGCCTGCCCGGATACTCCGGTGGTGGGCTTCGCGGGCGACGGCGCTTTCGGGATCGCGGTGACCGAACTGACCGCCATCGGTCGCCCCGAGTGGCCCGCGATCACCATGGTCGTCTTCCGCAACTACCAGTGGGGCGCGGAAAAGCGCAACTCGACGCTGTGGTATGACGACAACTTTGTCGGCACCGAACTGGACGAAGGGGTCAGCTACGCCGGGATCGCCAGGGCTTGCGGCTTGCAGGGCGTGCAGGCGCGGACGATGGAGGAACTGACGGCGGCCTTGCGCCGCGCCATCGACGACCAGATGGCGGGCAAGACCACGCTGATCGAGGCGCTGATCAACCAGGAACTGGGCGAGCCTTTCCGCCGCGACGCGATGAAGAAGCCGGTCGAGGTGGCCGGGATCTCCAAGGCCGACATGCGCCCGCAGGTCGTCTGATGCCCTTTGACCTGGGACCGCTGGCGCTGGTGTGGCTGGCGGTCGCCTGTCTGGTGGCGGGATTCGTGCGCGGCTATTCCGGCTTCGGCTTTTCGGCCCTGCTGATCGCTTCTGCCAGTCTTGTGACCAATCCGCTGAACTTCGTGGCCGTTGTCGTCATTCTGGAAATGGTGATGTCCCTGCAACACGCCAAGGGGGCGGGGCCGGACGTGGACTGGAAGCGGGTCGGCTGGCTTTTGGGCGGGGCGGCCATCGGGTTGCCGCTGGGGCTGTGGATCCTGACCGGCGTCAGCGAGGACACGGCTCGGGCGGTCATCTCGGGCTACGTGCTTTTGATGTGCGTCGTGCTTCTGGCAGGCTGGCGGCTGGCGACCGAGGTCAGGGGCGCGCCGAACGGGGTTGCGGGGGTCATCTCGGGCCTTGCCAATGCGCCGGGCATGGGGGGCCTGCCGGTGGCCGCCTACTTTGCGGCGCAACCGATGCCGGCCAATGTCTTCCGGGCGACGCTGATCGCCTATTTCCCGCTCCTGGACCTCTATTCCGCGCCGCTCTACTGGCTGGCCGGACTGGTCAGCTGGGACACGCTCTGGGCGGCGCTGATCGCCTTGCCGGTGACCTTGTTCGGCAACTGGCTGGGCGGACGGCACTTCTTTGGCACCGACCCGCAGGAGTTCCGCCGCTTTGCCATCGTCCTGCTGGCCGGGCTGGCGGCTTTGGGTCTGGGCAAGGCGCTGATCTGATGTGGCTGATTGTGAACGCGGGTTCGTCTTCGCTGAAGCTGAAGGTCTTCGACGGTGAACGGGAGGTCGCAAGAGCCACTGTCGGCGAGATCGGACCGGACGGTCATCGCGCCGCACTGGCGCTGGGCCTGGCGCAAGCCGGCGTGTCGGCAGATCGGTTGACGGCGGCGGCGCATCGGGTCGTCCACGGCGGGGCGATGCTGGCCGCGACCTGCCGGGTGACGCCCGAGGTCTTGCGGCAGATCGAGGCCTGCGTGCCGCTTGCCCCCTTGCACAATCCGGCGAATCTGGTGGGACTTCAGGCCGTTGCGGACCTGGCTCCGGCCTTGCCGCAATACGCGGCCTTCGACACCGCCTTTCATGCGACGAACCCCGAGGTTGCAACGGCCTATGCCCTGCCCAAGGCCGAACGTGACCGCGGGCTGCGGCGCTTTGGCTTTCACGGTCTGAGCTATGCCGCCCTGGTGCGGATTCTGCGGCTTCGGGACGCGCTGCCAGAGCGGCTGCTGGCCTGTCACCTGGGCAACGGATGCTCGCTGGCCGCGATTGTGAACGGGCGTTCGGTTGCGACGACGATGGGCTATTCGCCGCTGGACGGGCTGACGATGGGCACGCGGGCGGGCAGCATCGACGGCAACGCGGTGCTGCGGCTGGCGCAGATGCACGGGGTGGACCGGGCAGCCCGCATCCTGAACCGGGAAAGCGGCCTTCTGGGCCTGGGCGGGCACAGCGATCTTCGCGCTCTTCATGCCGCCGGGACGCCCGAAGCGCGGTTCGCCCTGCGGCACTTTGCCTATTGGGCGGTCCGCCATGCCGGGTCGATGGTCGCCGCGATGGGCGGCCTTGATGCCGTGGTCTTTACCGGCGGCATCGGCGAAAACGATCCCTGGATGCGGAAGGAAATCCTTGCGGGGCTGGC
>PNNE01000221.1 GCA_013824055.1 Rhodobacter sp.
GCCGCAGTCCCTAGGTTTGCACCAAGACATTGCAATCAAGGGAACCTCGCCATGACCGAAGCTCTGTTCACCCCGTATGACCTTGGCGAAATCGCGGTCAGGAACCGCATCGTCATGGCCCCGCTGACCCGCAACCGCGCTCGGCCCGAGGATGACACCCCCTATGATCTTCATGCCGAATACTACGCCCAGCGGGCCGGGGCCGGCCTGATCATCACCGAGGGCACCCAGATTTCGCCCGAGGGCAAGGGCTATGCCTGGACCCCCGGCATCCATTCCGCAGCACAGGTCGCGGGATGGCAGGCCGTCACCAAGGCGGTCCATTCCAAGGGCGGCAAGATCGCAGCCCAGTTGTGGCACGTCGGCCGGATCAGCCACACCTCGCTGCAACCGGATGGGGCAGCCCCTGTCGCGCCCTCTGCCATCGGGGCCGCGTCAAAGACCTTTGACGGCACCGGGTTCGTCGAAACCTCGGTCCCCCGCGCGCTGGATCTGGCCGAGATTCCACGCCTGATCGAAGACTACCGCCAGGCCGCGCGCAATGCCGATGCGGCGGGCTTTGACGGAGTCGAGATTCACGCCGCCAACGGCTATCTGATCGACCAGTTCCTGCGCGACACCTCGAACACCCGCACCGATGCCTATGGCGGGTCCATCGCCAACCGCGTCCGCTTCCTGGCCGAGGTGGTGACGGCCGTGACCGAAATCCTTGGCCCGGGCCGCGTCGGGGTCCGTCTCAGCCCGTTCTCGAACGCCAACAACGTCGGCATCGACAGCGATACGATGGCCACCTTCGGCGCGGCAATCGATGTGCTGAACGCGGCGGGCATTGCCTTCCTGCACATGGTCGAAGGCCAGACCGGCGGCCCGCGCGTCTGGCCGGAGGGCGCGCTGGAGGCTCTGCGCGACCGCTTCGCCGGGGCCTACATCGCCAACAACGGCTATACCCGCGCGACGGCCATTGCGGCTGTCGCGTCGGGCAAGGTCGAGCTGGTGGCATTCGGCAAGCTTTACATCTCGAACCCCGACCTGGCCGAGCGTCTGGCCCTGGATGCGCCGTTGAACCCGATGCCGACCGAAGGGCTTTATGGCGGCGGGCGTGCCGGCTACACCGACTATCCGACCCTGGCCAGAACCGCCGCGTGATCCGGTGACGACTGCCCGGACCCGGCGACGGGTCCGGCGCTTTCTTGCCTTGCACCAATTCACGCAGAGGTTCATTCTGCCGAACCAAAGCAGAACTTGAATCCCTCGCAAAGGGACCACAAGTTTACAACTCTGAAGGCGGAGCGGGCAGGGTTGCCGATGGTCGGGACCCCGCTGCGCTGCCGCAAACGAAGGTAGACACATGAGCACCCAAAGCTATCCGGTCCTGCCCCTGCGCGACATCGTGGTGTTTCCCCACATGATCGTGCCGCTCTTCGTCGGCCGCGAGAAATCGGTCCGCGCGCTGGAAGAGGTGATGCAGGACGACAAGCAGATCCTGCTGTCCTCGCAGAAGGACCCGACGGCCGATGATCCGGCGTCGGACGACATCTTCCGCGTCGGCGTTCTGGCAAATGTCCTGCAGCTGCTGAAACTGCCCGATGGCACCGTGAAGGTGCTGGTCGAGGGCAAGTCGCGCGTGAAGATCACCGGGTTCGTCGAGAACCCGGCCTTCTTCGAGGCGACGGCCGAGACCCTGCCGGAAACTGACGGCGACGCCACCTCGGTCGAGGCGCTGGTCCGCGCGGTCAGCGAGGAATTCGAACGCTATTCCAAGGTGAAGAAGAACATCCCCGAAGAGGCCCTGGCCGCCGTTTCGGACACGCGTGAGCCTGCGCGCCTGGCCGACCTTGTCGCCGGCCACCTGGGCGTCGATGTCGCGCAAAAGCAGGTGATCCTGGAAACGCTGGACGTCGCCGAGCGGCTGGAAAAGGTCTACGGCCACATGCAGGGCGAACTTTCGGTCCTGCAGGTCGAGAAGAAGATCAAGACCCGCGTCAAGACCCAGATGGAGAAGACCCAGCGGGAATACTATCTGAACGAGCAGATGAAGGCCATCCAGAAGGAACTTGGCGACGGCGAGGACGGCCAGAACGAGGTCGCCGAGCTGGAGGCCCGCATTGCCAGGACGCAGCTGTCGAAAGAGGCGCGCGAAAAGGCCGAGGCCGAGCTGAAGAAGCTGAAGTCGATGTCGCCGATGTCGGCCGAGGCGACGGTGGTGCGCAACTACCTCGACTGGCTGCTGGGCGTGCCCTGGGGCGTGAAGTCGCGCGTCAAGAAGGACCTCGGCGCCGCGCAGAAGGTGCTGGATACCGACCACTTCGGCCTGGACAAGGTCAAGGAGCGGATCGTCGAGTATCTGGCGGTGCAGGCCCGGTCGACCAAGCTGAAGGGGCCGATCCTGTGCCTTGTCGGCCCTCCGGGCGTCGGCAAGACCTCGCTGGGGCGGTCGGTGGCAAAGGCCACGGGGCGCGAGTTCATTCGCATTTCGCTGGGCGGGGTGCGCGACGAATCCGAAATCCGCGGCCACCGGCGCACCTACATCGGCTCGATGCCCGGCAAGATCATCCAGTCGCTGAAGAAGGCCAAGACCACCAACCCGCTGATCCTGCTCGATGAAATCGACAAGATGGGCCAGGACTTCCGCGGCGACCCGGCCAGCGCACTGCTGGAGGTGCTGGACCCCGAACAGAACAACACCTTCGTCGATCACTACCTCGAGGTGGAGTATGATCTGTCCAACGTGATGTTCATCACCACGTCGAACAGCTACAACATGCCCGGCCCCCTGCTGGACCGGATGGAGATCATCCCGCTGGCCGGCTACACCGAGGACGAAAAGCGCGAGATCGCGCGCGGGCACCTCTTGCCCAAGCAGATCGCCGCGAACGGGTGAAGAAGGGCGAGTTCAGCGTCAGCGATGACGCGCTGACCCATGTCATCCGCTACTACACCCGCGAGGCGGGCGTGCGGAACCTGGAGCGTGAAATCGCCAAGCTGGCCCGGAAAGCCGTGACGGAAATCCTTAAGGGCAAGACCAGGAAGGTCGAGGTCGATCCCGCCAAGGTCGAGGAATTCCTGGGCGTCCAGCGCCACCGCTATGGCCTGGCCGAAAAGGAAGACCAGGTCGGCGTGGTCACGGGTCTGGCCTGGACCAGCGTCGGCGGCGATCTGCTGCAGATCGAAGCGCTGAAGCTGCCGGGCAAGGGCCGGATGAAGACGACCGGGAAACTGGGCGATGTCATGAAGGAATCGATCGATGCGGCGGCGTCCTATGTCCGCTCGATCAGCCCGCAAATCGGGGTGAAGCCGCCGAAGTTCGAGGCGATGGACATCCACGTCCACGTCCCGGATGGGGCAACGCCAAAGGACGGCCCCTCGGCCGGTCTGGCGATGGTCACCTCCATCGTGTCGGTCCTGACGGGGATTCCGGTCCGCAAGGACATCGCCATGACCGGCGAGGTCAGCTTGCGCGGCAATGCGATGCCGATCGGCGGGCTGAAGGAAAAGCTGCTTGCCGCGTTGCGGGGCGGGATCAAGACCGTCTTCATCCCGGAAGAGAACGCCAAGGACCTGGCCGAAATTCCGGCGAACGTGAAGGAAGGTCTGACGATCATCCCGGTGAGCCATGTCCGCGAGGTTCTGGCCCAGGCGCTGGTGCGTCAGCCCGAGCCGGTGGAATGGGACGAGGCGGCGGAAGAGGCCGCCGCAGCGGCGCGGGCAGCGGGCGGTGTGGTGCCTCCGGTCCAGACCGCGCACTGACCTGCGACTGACAGAACCGGACGGGCGCGCCAGACCGGCGCGCCCGTCGTCGTCTGGCGCTTCGGCTGCACCCCCGGACTGCACCCCCGGACTGCACCGACGAACCTGCGCCACTTATCGCTGGTCGCCTTGGCGATCGCTGCGTAATGTCGCAGCGACGCAATAAACCGGAAGAAGGCATCATGGCTCCGCGCACGCCCAAGGACCCCGAGACCAAGCCCGCAAAGGCGCCCAAGCCCGCGCGGCCGGCGAAGGCGAAGCCCGCGGCTGACGCCAAAGGCAAGCCCGTCCTGACCGTGGTCGAGGCGGCCGCACCCGAAACCAGGGCTGCCACGGTCAGGCTGAAGGACCTGGTCGACAGCGTGGCCGGCACCACGGGCGGCAGGAAGGCAGAGGTGAAAGCGACGGTCGAGGCGACCCTTGCCGCCTTGGGCGAGGCGCTGGCCACCGGCAAGTCGCTGGCGGTGCCGCCCCTGGGCAAGCTGCGCGTGGTCAAGACCAAGGGGCCGGCTCTGACGCTGAAGCTGCGGCTGGCCGATGGCGCGAAAGCTGCCGGATTGGCCCTTGCGGAGGACGGCGAGGATGGCTAGAACCCCCGCACCGAGTTTTGAGTTCGGGCGATTAGCTCAGCGGTAGAGCGCTTCGTTCACATCGAAGATGTCAGCGGTTCAAATCCGTTATCGCCCACCATCATGGCCAAGGCGCGTCTCTCGGGACGCGCCTTTCGTGTTTTCAGGGGCCTTCGTCCTGAAAATCAGACCAGCGCCCCCCGTGCGCGAAAATGGTAGCCCAGCCACAGAAGGGCGGCGGCGATCACGACGACCGTGGTTAGGATCACGACCTGAGGCGTCCCAAGCGCCGCAAAGACACCGTGGACGATGTCGCCGAAGCAGAGCGCGATGTAGCCCAGCAGCGAGACGGCAAGGACCGGGACCGCAGCGGCGATCACTGCAGACTTCGCCACAATCCTGTCGGTGCTGGCGGAAATTGCAGAGCAGGGCGGGAGCCTGTCCGACTATTACCGGGCCTATCTTGCGACGGACCACAGAGACCACTTCGTCTGGGGTTGCCCGATCTCGCCTCTGGCGGCCGAGATCGGCCGGACCGCCAAACCGGTCCAGCAGGCGTTCGCCGAAGGGTTGCAGCGCAATCTTGATGCCATCGCGGCCTTGTCCGGCATAGCGGACAAGGCTGACGCCTCTGCTTACGCCATGACGTCCCTGGCAACCCTTTCAGGTGCGATGGCCTTGGCAAGGGCGACAAGAACCTGCGATCCCGCCATGTTACGCCCATCAGGCATGGTTCTGCCGGGAAGCCTCTTGGTGATTTGCGCTATACGTCGGAATCTCTTATCACTTCTGCAAATCCTGGCTGGGAGCAATCCGATGCAGCGTTACGAGTTCAAGGTCATTCCGGCCCCCAGGCGGGGCGAAAAGGCGCGTGGGGTCAAGACCTCCGAGGATCGCTTTGCCCTGGCTCTGACCAACCTGATGAACGAACTCGGCGCCGAAGGCTGGGACTATGTCCGCGCTGATTCCTTGCCCTGCGATGAGCGCGCCGGGTTCACCGGGACCAAGACCACCTTCCATAACGTGCTGGTCTTCCGTCGTGCGGTCCCGTCCCTGTCGGCAGAAACGCCGGTTTCGAACCGCCTGATCCTGCAGGACGCCGTCCCTGCCAGCCCGCGGCTTGGCCCGGCCGAATCTCCGGTTCCCGGAAAGGCGCCTGCGATCGGCCCCGCCAACCCGAACCTCGCGGCCGAGTGATCAGCCCGCCGCCTTCAGGGCAAGCGGCAAGGTTTCCTCAAGGATATCCATCGTCTGGTCTTCGCCCAGGCTGATGCGGATGCAGCGGTCCAGGGGGGCGACGCCCGGCATGCGGATGAACACGCCGCGGCTTTCCAGTTCGGTCAGCACCTTGCGCGCATGATCCCCGTCCCGGCCGCAATCCATGGTGACGAAGTTGGTGGCCGAGGGCAGGGGTGTCAGGCCGTTCGCCCGGGCGATGCGCGATAGCCGCTCGCGCGCGGCATCTGTCCGGCTTTGCACGGCTTGCAACCAGTCCTGATCCTTCAGCGCCGCCAGCGCCCCGGCCTGGCTGATCCGGCCGATCCCGAAGTGGTCGCGCACCTTGTCGAAGGCCAGCGCCAGATCCGGGCTGGTGATCGCATAGCCGACCCGGCAGCCCGCCAGCCCGTAGCCCTTGGAAAAGGTCCGCATCCGGATCACCTGTGGATGGTCCGCCGCGATGGTCGGCACCGAGCCGGGCGGGGCGAGGTCGGCATAGGCCTCGTCCAGGATCAGCAGCGCAGGGTCGGGCAGGTTCGCCACCATGTCCTCGATCACCTGGGCCGGGTGGTGGCTGCCCATCGGGTTGTCGGGGTTCGCGAGGTAGATCAGTTTCGCGCCGGTGGATCGGGCGGCGGCAAGCAGGGCGTCCGGGTCCTCGTGGTCGCCCTTGTAGGGGACGCGGGTCAGCATCCCGCCATAGCCTGCGACGTGGAAATTGAAGGTCGGATAGGCCCCGAGGCTGGTGACGACCGGCGTCCCGGCTTCAAGCACCAGACGGCAGACCAGGCCGAGAAGGCCGTCGATGCCGGGGCCGACCGCGACATGGGCCGGGGTCACGCCGTGATGGGCGGCAAGCGCCTGCTTCAGGTCGTGGTTTTCCGGGTCGCCGTACATCCAGGCCCCCTCCGCCGCCGCTTTCATCGCGGCGACGGCGCGGGGAGAGGGGCCGAACAGGCTTTCGTTCGCGCCAAGCCGGGCGCGGAACGGGCTGCCGGTGCGGCGCTCCAGCGTCTCGGGGCCGGTGAAGGGCACGGTAGAGGGCAGTCGGGCGGCGTGGGGGGTCAGGAAGCGGCTCATGGCGGCAGGCTGGCATTCCGTGGCGCGGCGGGCAAGGGGGTGGGGCCGTCCACGGGGGACAGCTGGGGCCTGCGGAACGATTTCAGGCACTTGGCCTGTGGACAGTCACGATCCGTCAACCGTCGGCGGAGGCCCGGACCGGCTCCGCCGACGGCGGATGTCAGCCCAGATCGGCAAGCCGGGCCAGCGCGGTGCGAATCTTTGCCGCCTCATCCTCGCGCGCTTCAAGGTTCGAGGTCGCCTCGATCACCACATCTTCCGGAGCCGACTTGACGAAGTTCGGATTGTCGAGCCGGCCTTTCAGCCCGCCGATCTCCTTGCCCAGCTTCTCCAGGGCCTTTTGCAGGCGGGCTTTCTCCTCGGCGATGTCGATCAGGCCCTGCAGCGGGATCGCATAGGCCGCGCCCTCGGCGGCGACGGCGATCGAGCCTTTGGGGGCCGGGCCTTCGCTGACCTGGTCAATGCGGGCGAGGCGCTTGATCAGCGTCTCGTTGCGGGCAAAGGCCTGCCGCGCTGCGTCGGTCAGGCTGGTGGCGACAAGGTCGGCCTTCAACCCCACCGGCACATGCACCTGCGCGCGGGCAGAACGGATGTCGTCGATCAGCGTGGTCACAAAGGACATCTCGGCCTCGGCGCCCGCGTCGATCAGGCTCGCTGGAAGGACCGGCCAGTCGGTGTGGACCAGCAGCTTCTCGCGCTTGCCGGTGGTGCCCCAGAGCTCTTCGGTGATGAAGGGCATGAAGGGGTGCAAGAGGATCATCGACTGGTCAAGGACCCAGGCCATCGTCGCCCGCGTCTCGGCGGCGTCGGGGCCGTCGAAGAGCGGCTTGGCGAATTCGACATACCAGTCGCAGACGCGGCCCCAGACGAACTTGTAAAG
>PNNE01000450.1 GCA_013824055.1 Rhodobacter sp.
CGAGGACTGGCCGCGATGGATGCGCCGCCGGTCGTGGTTCGGCCAGGTGGCGATCGCTTCGGGATATGCGTGCAGGGCCCGCCCGACCCGGTGGCGCGCCAGGGTTCGGATCAGCGAAAGGCCCTGCGTCGTCTCGGCGACGATCCGGTCGCTGACCTGCCGACCCTCCGGTCGCCTGGCATTGGGAGTGGTCATCGCCAGCCCCTTTTCCGTGCTCGCCCCCCCTGGCGCAGTCACATCACGCCGTCCCTCCCCCTTGCGCCCGGCCCGGCGCTGATGCGACACAAGGCACGCAACGCCCGGGGTCTGCCATGTCCTTCTCCACCCAGTTCACCCATGCCATCACCCGCCGCCCCGCGGCCTCGATCACCCGGGGCCTGCGCGCCGTCGACACCGGCACCCCCGACCTTGCCCTGATGCAGGCCCACCACGCCGCCTATGTCGCCACCCTGCGCGAGACCGGGGCCACCGTCGTCGAACTTCCGCCCCTGGACGCCTATCCCGACAGCGTCTTTGTCGAGGATACCGCCCTGTGCCTGCCCCAGGGCGCCGTCGTGATGCGCCCCGGCGCCCCTTCCCGCCTGGGCGAGGCTGCCGAGACGACGCCGCACCTGCAGGCGCTTTACGCTCGGGTCGTCGCGATCACCGGCCCGGACAGCTTCATCGAGGGCGGCGACATCCTGGTGACCGAACGCGAGATCCTGGTCGGCCGCTCGGCCCGCACCAACGCCGCCGGGATCGCCGAACTGGCCCGCCTTGTCGCCCCCTGGGGCCACACCCTGCGCGAGGTGATCACCCCGGCCGGCGTGCTGCATTTCAAGACCGACTGCTCGCTGCTCGATGCCGAGACGATCCTCTCCACCAAACGCCTCTCCGCCTCGGGCTGCTTTGACGGCTACACCGTGATCGACATCCCCGACGGCGAGGAAGCCGCCGCCAATACCATCCGCTTCAACGGTCTCGTCCTGATGCCCGCGGGCTTTCCCAGGACCCGCGACACAATCGCCGCCGCGGGCTTCGCCGTCCGCGAGATCGGCAACTCCGAATGTGCCAAGCTGGACGGGGGCATGTCCTGCCTCTCGCTGCGCTTCACCCCGTCATGAGCTTCAACCTCCTCGCCATCGGCCAGTCCGGCCGCCTGGAGCACGAGGCGATCCTGCTTGCCGCCTCGCTCCGCCGGTCCGATCCAGGCTTTCCCGGCACCATCTTCATTGCCGAACCCCAGCCCGGACCAAAGTGGCAGGCCGACCCCCGGATGTCGGACCGCAGTCGCAAGGTGCTGACCGGCCTCGGCGCGACGATCCTGCCCTTCGAGACCCGCGCCTTCGGAACCGACTACCCGCACGGCAACAAGATCGAGGCCCTGGCCGCCCTGCCCGACGTGCCCTTCCTCTTCCTCGACACCGACACGCTGGTCACCGGCCCGATCAGCAGGGTCCGCTTTGACTTCACCCGCCCCTCCGCCTCGATGCGGCGCGAGAACACCTGGCCCAAGGTCGAGCTTTACGGCCCGACCATGACCCAGACCTGGGCTGCGCTGTACCGGCGGTTCGCCCTCGACTTCGAGACGTCGCTCGACCTGACCCACCCCGAGGATTACTGGCAGCGCTTCCTCTACTTCAACGCGGGCTGGTTCTTCCACGAAAGCCCGCGCGCCTTCGGCAACCGCTTCCTGGCCTGGGCCAGGGAGATCCGCGCCAACCCGCCGCCGGAACTGGTCTGCCAGGAGCTTTACCCCTGGCTCGACCAGATCACCCTGCCGCTGGTGATCCATTCCTTCGGCGGCGGTCGGCCGGGCCCCGACCTCGGCCCGCTGGACGGCAGCGCCACCTGCCACTACCGGACGCTCCCGCTCCTTTACGCGCGCGAAAGCGACCGGGCGGTCGAGGTGCTGGAAACCATCGCCGCCGATCCCGACCTGCGGCCCGCCCTGCGGCATTGGGGGGCGTTCAAGCGGATGGTCATCCAGGGCGAGGGTGCAAGGGCCCGTGCCCTCTTCGACCGGGCGAACCTGCCCCGCCGCGAGCAGATGATCCGCAACACGCTGAAACGCGAGGGGCTCTGGGTGCGTTAGGTAGGGTGGGCGATATCGCCCACCCTACCCCTGCGCTCACATCTCCAGCGTCACCACCGGCCACAGCGACAGCACCAGCAGCCCCGCCATCGTCCAGTTGAACGCCCGCAGCCGACCCGGCCCGTCAAGCCAGCGCCGCATTGCCTGCCCGGCCCCGGCCCAGACCGACACCGAGGGCAGGTTGACCAGCGCAAAGACCCCCGCGACCGCCGCATAGGCCAGCGCCGAAGGCTCCACCACATAGGCCGAGACCGCCCCCAGCGCCATCGCCCAGGCCTTGGGGTTCACCCACTGGAACGCCGCCGCCTGCAGGAAGGTCATCGGAGCCGCCTTCGCCCGCCCCTCGCCCGGAGCGCCCGCCTGCGCGATCTTCCAGGCCAGCCACAGCATGTAGGCCACCGACGCGACCTTGAGGGCCAAAAGCGCCGGGGGCCAGGCCTTGAACACCCCCGCCAGCCCCAGCCCGACCAGAAACACCATCAGGGCATGGCCCATGCTGATCCCCAGCATGTGCGGCATGGTCCGGCGAAACCCGAAGTTCACCCCGCTGGCCAGAAGCATCATGTTGTTCGGCCCCGGCGTGATCGAGGTGACGAAGGCAAAGCCCAGAAGGGCAAGGAAAAGCTCGGATGTCATGCCGCAATCCTGCAGCGCAATCTGCGGTGAGGGATTGCAAAGATGCCGCCATATTCGCTACTTTCGCAACGAATGACGAAACTTGACGACATCGACCACCGGATATTGCGCGAGCTTTCCCGCGACGCGCGCCAGCCCAATCTTGCCCTTGCCGACCGCGTGGGCCTTTCCCCGTCCGCCTGCCTGCGCCGCGTCCAGGCGCTGGAAAAGGCCGGCATCATCAAGTCCTATCGCGCCGTCCTTGACCCGGCAAAGCTCGGGATCGGCTTTGTGGCCTATGTCACCGTCGGCCTGGGCACCCACACCAAGGCCGCGCAAGAGGCCTTTGAACGCGCCGCCGCCCGCGCGCCCGAGGTCCGGGAATGCCACAACATCACCGGCACCGTCGAATACCTCCTGCGCGTCGAATGTGCCGACCTTGCCGCCTTCAAGCACTGGCATACCGAGGTTCTCGGCACCCTGCCCCAGGTCCGCGCCATCACCACCTTCGTCGTGATGGGCAGCCCGAAGGACGACCGCGCCTAGGCCAGAAGCCGGTCCGGCCCTCGGCCGCCGCGAAGCCCGCCTCGAAGTCCGCCTCGGGCGGCCCGCCCGCGTCATGCGAGGTCCAGGTCAGGCGCGCATTTCCTTCGGCGGATACTTCGGCGCATGCAGCCCCAGCCTGCGCGCCGTCGCCACATCGGCCAGAAGGTCCCGCTCTGCCGCGGCGAAAAGGTCGTCCAGCCGTTCGATCACGAAATAGACCGGCTGGTGGATGTCGATCCGGTAGGGCGTGCGCAGGATGTCGATCACATCGAATTGCCGCAGCTCCGGGCCGCCGCCGACGGCCCAGACCAGCTCGGACGGCGAGGAGGCCAGCCCCGAGCCCAGCGTCTTTGTCACCCCGCCTTCCACCGTCAGCCCGAACTCGATGGAAAACCAGTACAGCCGGATCAGCCAGGCATGATCCTCCCTGGCGCAAGCCATCCCCGCCCGCCCGATCGCCTGGCTGAACCCGGCAAAGCGCGGGTCGGTCAGCAGTGGCGTGTGCCCGAAGATCTCGTGGAAGATGTCCGGCTCTTCGATGTAGTCGAAATCCTTGCGGCTGCGGATGAAACTGGCCGCCGGGAACTTGCGGTCGGCAAGCATCGAAAAGAACCGTCCGAAGGAAATCAGCGCCGGGACCGGCACCACGTGCCAGCCGGTCAACGCGGCCAGCTTTCGCGACAGGTCGGGACACTGCGGCACCCGGTCCGGGGTCATGTCCAGCACCTCCAGCCCCCGCAGGTACGGCTGGGCCGCATGGCGCTGCACCATCGGCCATTGCCGGGCGACAAGATCGCGCCAGACGGCATCCTCCTCGGCCGTATAGTCGATGAACCCGGCGGCATCGGGCGTCTTCGCGGCATAGCTTGTCATCGGCGGTCTCCGGGGACTGCAACACCAGATCAGTTTGCCCATTCCATGCGGAATTCCATTTCTTTCTGCGCCTGTTCTGGCAGTATCGCGGCAATCCATTCCCCTGATCGGCCCGAAGATGAAACCAGATTCCCCGCTTGACGAGGCCGACCGCCGCATCCTGACCGCGCTCCAGCGTGACAGCACGCTGTCGGTCCAGGCCCTTGCCGAAATCGCGCAGATGTCCCCCTCGCCGTGCTGGCGCCGCGTCAAGGCCCTGCGCGATGCCGGAGTCATCCGGGCCGAGGTCGCCCTTGTCGACCGCCGCCGGGTCGGGATGCCGGTCCTTGCCTATATCCACCTTTCGCTCATCGACCATTCCGAGGCGACGATCCGCAAGCTCGACGACTTCACCCAACGCCAGGACCGCATCGTCGAATGCGCCACCATCACCGGGGCCGACGACTACATGATCAAGGTCATGGCCCGCGACCCCGAGGATCTGGAGCGTTTCCTGATGCACGACCTGCTTGCCCTGGGCGTCGTCCGGTCCTCAACCACCCATTTCGTGCTGCGCCAGACCAAGTATACCACCGCCGTGCCGCTGGATTGACAAGCGCCCGAAACCCGCCACCTTGGCGCAAAAGGGGGGACGGACATGACCGTTTGCTACACCACCGACCGGATGCTGCGCTTCGGCGATTGCGACATCTCGGGCACCGCCTATTACCCGGCCTACCTCAACATCCTGAACGGCGTGGTCGAGGAATTCTGGGCCCATATCGGCTGGCCCTGGCACGAGATCATCTGGAAAGAACGCTGGGGGACGCCGACGGTCCATCTCAGCTGCGACTTCTCGAAGCCGTCGTTCTTTGGCGACACCCTGACGTTCCGGATTTCGATCGTGAAGGTCGGCAAGTCCTCGGTCCGGCTGAACCACACCATCCATTGCGGCGAGGAGCACCGCTGGTCGGTCGAACAGGTCCTGGCGGCAAGCTGGCTGGACAAGCACACCTCGATGCCCTGGCCGCCGGCGGTGAAGGCCAAGCTGGAAAGCCTGATGGCCCCGCCCGAACCCGCCGACCGCCGCGCCGTGGGGGCGCCGGCCTAGCCCCGCCCCTGGCTTGCCCCGCCCCTGGCTTGCCCCGCCCCTGGCTTGCCCCTAGCTTGCCCTGACCGTATGCTCGGCATTGCCGATGATCAGGCTCTTGCCCGAATAGATGTCTCCGGTCATCTGCAATGCCAGCCGCTCGGCATCGCGCCGGATCACCCCTTCCTGGATCGCGGCGATCTCGTCGGGGTCCACGCCCAGCACTTCCAGCGCCTCGCCGCCCAGCACCAGGGCCGAGTGGAAGACCTCGCGCATCTGGTGGTCGACGCCTTCGCGGATCAGTTCCAGCGCATGTTCCCGGTCCCATGCCCGCGCCAGCACCACGGCGTTGGGGAATTCGTGCCGCACCAGCCTGGCGATCCTCGTGGTCGTCTCCTTCTTGTCCGTGGCAATCAGGATCGCCCGCGCGGTCTCGGCGCCCGCGGCCTTCAGGATGTCCAGCCGCGTCCCGTCGCCGAACCACACCTTGAAGCCGAAGGTTTCCGCCGCTCGGATCATCTCGGCATCGTCGTCGATGATGTTGATCGGCACCCGCCGCGCCAGCAGGGGCTGGCTGGCGATCTGTCCGAATCGCCCGAAGCCCACGATGAGCACCTGCCCCGACAGGCCCTCGGGTGCCTCCAGCCCGTCGAGCGACACCCGCGCCGCCGGCTTGAACCGGTCATGCAGGATCACCATCAGCGGCGTCATCGCCATCGAGACAATGACAATGGCGTTCAGGATCGCGGTGTCTTCGGCGTTCAGCAGCCCGACCGTGAAGGCCGCCGAATACAGCACAAAGGCAAACTCGCCGCCTTGCGCCATCAGGACGGTCCGCTCCAGCGCTTCGGGATGCTCCGCCCTGTTCAACCGCGCGACGCCATAGATGATCGCCGCCTTCAGGACCATCAGCGACAGCACGCTGACCGCGACCAGCCGCCAGTTGTCCGCGATGACCGACAGGTCCAGCGCCATGCCCACCGCCAGGAAGAACAGGCCAAGCAGGATGCCCCGGAACGGCTCCACATCCGCCTCGAGCTGGTGGCGAAAGCTTGACTCCGACAGCAGGACGCCGGCCAGAAACGCCCCCATCGCCGCCGAAAGCCCCCCAAGCTGCATCCAGAGCGCCGAGCCCAGCACGACCAGCAAGGCCGCCGCCGTCATCACCTCCCGCGCGCGGGATGCCGCCAGAAGCCGGAACATCGGGTTCAGCAGATAGATGCCCGCCACCACCAGCGCCGTGATGGCCGCAAGGCCGATCGCCACGCCCGTCAGCCGGTCGACCAGCGTCACATCCTCGCCCCCCGGGGCCAGAAACGCGACCAACGCCAGCAGGGGCACAATCGCCAGATCCTCCAGCAGCAGGATCGACACGATCCGCTGGCCCTTGGGCGCGCTGATATCTCCCCGCTCTTGCAGCATCTGCATGACGATCGCAGTCGAGGTCAGCGTGAACCCCGCCCCGGCAATCAGCGACCCCGCGTAAGGGTAGCCCAGCGCCACGCCGACAAGGCCCAGCGTGGCCACGCAAATCGAGACCTGCAGCAGCCCCAGCCCCAGAATGTCCCGCCGCATCGCCCAGAGTTTCGACGGCTCCATTTCCAGCCCGATGAGGAACAGGAACATCACCACGCCCAGTTCCGCCACATGCAGGATCGCCATCGGGTCCGAGAAAAGCCCAAGGCCGAACGGTCCGATCACCAGCCCCGCCGCCAGATAGCCCAGCACCGACCCCAGACCGATGCGCTTGAACAGCGGCACCGCGACGACAGCCGCGCCAAGCAGCGTCACCACCGAGACCAGATCAACCCCCGCAGATTCTGTCGCCATGCCATGCCTCCGGGTCTGCAGGCCAAGGTTGGCCAGTCAGGCCGCAAGCGCAACCGGAAATGCATCGCAGGCTGCGCTGCAGCGCACCTGTAGCTGGCCAGAGCAAACTCTCGACATCGTCCGGCGCCGGGAGCATCAGCGAACCTGGCCGGGCGTCAGACCGGGTCCTTCACCCCGCGAACACGCTCTCCAGCGCGGCAAAGCCCTTGACCTCGATGGGATTCCCGCTCGGATCGCGGAAGAACATCGTCCATTGTTCGCCCGGCTGGCCCTGGAACCGCACGTGCGGCGGCAGGACGAACACCACGCCTGCGGCCGTCAGCCGGTCGGCCAGCGCCTGCCAGTCCGACAGCAGCAGCACCAGGCCCAGATGCGGCATCGGCACCAGGTGGTCGCCGACGCGGCCGGTGTTCGTCGTCCTGAACGGCTCGCCCAGGTGCAGGCTGATCTGGTGGCCGAAGAAGTCGAAGTCG
>PNNE01000052.1 GCA_013824055.1 Rhodobacter sp.
AGGCTCAGGACATCCGGGGCGAGATGCTGTCCACGATGAAGCGGATGGGCATCAAGGTCGACAAGCACCACCACGAGGTCGCGACCTGCCAGCACGAGCTGGGGATGATCTTCGGCGGTCTGGTCGAACAGGCCGACAACATCCAGAAGTACAAGTACGTGATCCACAACGTGGCCCACGCCTACGGCAAGACCGTGACCTTCATGCCCAAGCCGATGAAGGGCGACAACGGGTCGGGGATGCACGTCAACATGTCGATCTGGAAGGGCGGCAAGCCCCTCTTTGCGGGCGACAAGTATGCCGACCTGAGCCAGGAAGCCCTGTGGTTCATCGGCGGCATCCTGAAGCATGCCAAGGCGCTGAACGCGCTGACCAACCCCGGCACCAACAGCTACAAGCGCCTGATCCCGGGCTTCGAAGCCCCGGTCCTGCGCGCCTATTCCGCCCGCAACCGGTCGGGCTGCGTCCGGATCCCGTGGACGGAATCGCCGAAAGCCAAGCGCGTCGAGGCCCGTTTCCCCGATCCGTCGGCGAACCCCTACCTCGCTTTCGCCGCACTCCTGATGGCCGGCCTTGACGGCATCAAGAACAAGATCGACCCCGGCCCGGCGTCGGACAAGGATCTTTATGATCTGCCGCCCGAAGAGCTGGCCGAGATCCCGACCGTCTGCGGTTCGCTCCGGGAAGCCCTGGAAGAGCTGGAGAAGGACATGGACTTCCTGCTGGCGGGCGACGTCTTCGACCGCGACCAGCTGGAGGCCTACATGGCGCTGAAGTGGGAAGAGGTCTACGCCTACGAGCATACCCCCCACCCGGTCGAGTACCAGATGTACTATTCCTGCTGAAGCGGGGGGTCCTGCTGAAGCGGGCGGTGGGCCGATGGCCCACCCTACCCTGGCCTGGATCGAAAGGGCGCCTTCGGGCGCCCTTTTTTTTTCCTGGCTCTCCCCAAGGGGCGGATGACCAGGCCGGTGAAACCGGGGGCTGATGACTGCGGGCATTACCGTCTTGGAAAGCATGGGCCGGGCGGCTAACCTGCGGTTGAAACCACCGGCGGATGACTATGGCCAAGGACCCTTTGCGCAAGAAGCCCGGCGCGGGACGACCGGAAATCTGGGCCTCGGGGGGGCAACGGCCGCCCTTCGACCTGCGCGCGCTGGGGCGGGCTGGCCTGCATCTTTCGCGCGCGGGAGTGGCCCCGATCCTTGCCTGGGCCGCCCGGGGTCTGCGGCGGCTGGCGATCGGGGTGAAGGACGGCCGGGGCCGCATCCCGCCCGAAAGGCTGGGTCGGGCCGCGCGCCTGGTCCCCTCGCACCTGCGGGTCGCGGGTTGGGTCAAATCCCTGGCGGCCACCCTTGCCCATGCCAGCGCCACGGCGGACCCGGACGTGCGGCGCGGCAATGCGCTGGTCGCGGAAGTCCAGCCGCACCTCTGGAGCGCGGCCAGCCCCGTCGCCCCGGTGGCGCCGGCCCCTTCGGCACCCGCCTTGGCGCCGGGCGAGGTCGCCCCGGTGGTTCTGCCCGAGCCGACCATCCTGCCGCCGGGAGATGACCCGCTCGCCGCGATCCGGGAGGAGATCGCGGCCGGGCCGACGCAAGACACGCGGGCGGGGCCGGACCAGCCCCCGGCCCCGCCGGGACCGGTGGCAGAGGGCGCGATCCAGGTCCTGGGCTATGCGACCGGCTGGGCTGCGGTGGGTGTTGCCCTGCCTTACGGCCTGGGCAGGGCGCTATGGCTGTGGGCGGCGGGCCGGGACCTGCGGCAGATCGGCACCGACGACTGACCGGGCCTGGGGGCGCGGGCGGGTTTCACCCGGAGCGCTTCGCGCAAGTCCCTTGTCTCGCTGCCTTGCGTGAAGGACGCAAGGCAGCTCGGACGTGCTTCGCAAGGGATATCTGGTGCCAGGGGAAAGGGCTTTGCCGAAGCGCGGGGCGCGTCAGCCGAGTGCCTTTTGCAGGAAGGCCAGGATGTCGGCCTTGACCGGGTCGGTCTGGAATTCGACACCGCCGTGGCCCGCGCCGGGGACGAGCCCGTAGTCCACCGCAGCCTGCGGATCGGCGGCGACCCAGGCCTCGCGCAGGCGCTTGGCCTGCAGATCGGCGATCAGGGGGTCGGCGTCGCCGTGGCGGATCAGGATCGGCGGCAGTGGCTCGTTCAGCCGGGAGAGCCGCCCGATGGGCCCCATCGACCGGGCGGCAGCGCGGTTCTCGCCGACGGCATAGCCCAGAAGCGCGCTTTCCGCACTGTCGGCGGGATCGGTCGCACCCATCGCCGGGCTGCGGCCCAGGGTCGCCATGTCCTGATCCATCGTCGAGAAGTCCATCGGGCCGAAAAGGCTGACCACGCCGCGCGGTCTCAGCCCGACTTCGACCAGGCTGAGCGCGGTCGAGACCGCAAGGAAGGCACCCGCCGATTGGCCGAGCAGCACAAGCCGCGCGGGGTCAAGACCCAGCGCCATGCCTTCGCGCTGCAGGTGGACGACGGCGGCCAGGCAATCCTCGCCCTGGGCCGGCCATCGCGCGGTTCCCGTGAGGCGGTAGTTGATCCGCACGACGGCAATTCCGGCCTGGGTCAGTTCGGGCCAGATCGTCATCTCGGACTTGTCGCCGACCCTGAAGGCGCCGCCGTGGATCATCATCAGCACCGGATGCGGGCCGCTGCCTGCGGGCAGGGTCACGTCCATCACCTGGCGCGGGTCCGTGCCATAGGCGATCTCGGTTGCGCTCTGGCCGCGCCGCCACAGCGCAATGCCCCCGGCGGCCACGGCGGCGGCGCCCCCGATCAGCAGAGTACGGCGGATCAGTCCGGGCATGCCAGTCTCCGTATGATGCGGGTGAGGTCGGCGGCGAGGGTGGCTTCCAGCCCGGCGATGCGCGGCTCGGCGACGGCTTCTGCGGAATGCAGCGCGCGCCAGGTCAGCCGGGCCTTTGGCGCGCAGGGCTTCAGGATCGCAAGGCGAAGGATGCGGCGCAGCGGGCGGCGCAGGACCAGCCAGTCGATCCATGCAGGCGCGCCCATCGTGGTGACGGCCAGCACCTCGCGCAGCGCGTCAAGCCGGGGCAGCATCGGTCCGAAGCCGGGGGAATGATCGAAGGCGGTGCCCGGCGTCCAGACCCGGTCGAACCAGCCCTTCAGGATCGCCGGAAAGCCGAACCACCAGGTCGGGAAGACCAGGATCAGGACCTGGGCCTGCGTCAGTTCCCGCTTTTCCTCTGCCAGCGTGGTGGGTGGCGTGGCATGGTAGCCTGCGCGTTCCTCGGGGGTCAGCACGGGGTCGAAGCCGTCGTGAAGGTCGCGCCGGGTGACCTGCCAGCCCAGGGCGCGGGCCTGGCTCTCGACCGTCGCGGCGAGGCGGGCGTTCAGGCTGCCCTTCAGCGGATGCGCAAAGACCAGAAGGCAGCGGGTCAATGCACGGCCTCGCGCAGGGCGGCAAGTTCGTCTGCCGTGACCGATGCTGCGTCGACGACATAGGTGTGGATGGTGAAGACCACCGCCCTGGTGACGGGCAGCCGAAGCAGGCACTGGCGTTCGCAACGGATGAAGACATGGCCCTGCGGCTGCGGGCGCCTTTCGCCCTCGCGCCGCGGCTGGTGCAGGACGAAGTCGTCGTAGGTCAGGTAGTTCATCCGCCACAAGGGTTGCTCGGGCCGGATCGCGTCGAACAGCCGCGCGACGCGCCTGGCAAGCTCGGCGTCATAGATCGGGACCGGGTCATGGATACCGGTCAGCGGTCGGCCCAGCTTCTGGCCTAGCGACCAGCTGGCCGGAAAGCACAGGATCGCGCCGGTCAGGGCATATTCGTCGCCCTCACGCTCCATCAGGCAGAGGTCCTCTTGCACCAGGCGGCCCAGGGTCATCAGCGGCTGCGCGGGGTCGAGCGGCACGGTGACGCCGTCGGGGCGGGTGGCGCTGGTCGGCGTCAGGTGAAAGCCGGGGGCCTGGCGCAGCCAGTCCAGCGTTGCGGCGTAGAGCTCTTCGGCGGCGGGGCGGGCCTGGGGCAGCAGGGCGTGGACGACGTCGGGCCGCGATGCGATCAGGCGGTCGCGCAGTGCCATCTGTGCGCCGTAAGCCTCGTCGATCCGCAGCCAGTCCGGGCCCTCCACGGGCAGGATACCCGGCAGGCGGCGCGTGCGCGGGTCGATCCAGGGCAGATGCGGCAGGCGGTCCTGCAGGATCGGGGCGTTTTGCATCGGGCCAGTCGGCATCAGGTTTGGCATGGCGGTCTTTGAACATGGGGCGCGGGCCGCTGCAACCAACACATTTGCGACCAGGCGCGTCGCGGCTGGCTTAGGCGGGGCTTCGCCGTCGGGGCAGTCTGGCGGGAAACGGGAGAGCCGGATGGACTATCAGCGCGACCGCCGGAAGATCGACCCTTCGCGGGGCGCCTCATTGGGAGACGGCTCGCCCAACGACAACGACCGGGTCGAGATCGGGCCGACGCAAGCGGCTTTCGCGGAATGGGCGGCAGCCGGGCTGACCCTGCCGAACCTGGCCCGGATGCGCGAGGATCGGTGGCGGCGACTGACGGCGGGGCTGGTCGCGCGGGACTACGGCGGCCTGCTGATGTTCGACCCGCTGAACATCCGCTATGCGACCGACACCACCAACATGCAGCTGTGGAACACCCACAACCCGTTTCGCGCCTGCCTGCTGTGCGCCGACGGGCATATGGTGATGTGGGAGTACAAGAATTCGCCCTTCCTGGTGACCTTCAACCCGCTGGTCAAGGAGCTGCGCTCGGGGGCGACCTTCTTCTACAACTCGACCGGCGACGCGGGGAGGCTGGCGGCGCAGGGCTTCGCGGCGCAGGTCGACGAGGTGATGCACGCCCATGCCGGGACGAACCGGCGGCTGGCGGTGGACAAGATCATGGTCCACGGGCTGCGCGCGCTGGAGGCGATCGGGTTCACGGTCGAGGAAGGCGAGGAGGTGACCGAGCGGGTCCGCGCGGTGAAGACCCCGGACGAGATCCTGGCGATGCGCTGTGCCCACCATGCCTGCGAGGCGGGGATTGCCGAGATGGAAGCCTTTACCCGCGCGAATGTGCCTTCGGGCAGGGTTTGCGAAGATGCGATCTGGGCCGAGCTTCACGCCGCCAACATCCGGCGCGGCGGGGAATGGATCGAGACGCGGTTGCTCGCCTCGGGTCCCCGGACAAACCCGTGGTTCCAGGAATGCGGGCCTCGGCTGGTGCAGCCGAACGAGATCGTGGCTTTCGACACCGACCTGATCGGGGCTTACGGCTTTTGCATCGACATCAGCCGGACCTGGTGGGTGGGCGATGCCCGGCCCTCGAACGCGATGGTCAGTGCCTTCCACCACGCGCTGGACCACATCGCCGACCACAAGGCGCGGCTGCGCCCCGGCGTCACCATCGAGGACCTGGTCATGCAGGGCCACCAGTTGGCCCCGGAATACTGGGCGCAGAAGTACAGCTGCAAGATGCACGGCGTCGGGCTGTGCGACGAATGGCCCTATGTCCACTACCCCGACGGCTGGATGCCGGGCGCATTCGATGCGGCACTGGAGCCAGGGATGGTCCTTTGCGTCGAGGCGCTGGTGTCGCCGGAAGGCGGAGATTTCTCGATCAAGCTGGAGGATCAGGTGCTGATCACCGAAACCGGCTGCGAGACGCTGACGCGGTATCCCTTCGACGAGCGGCTGATGGGGTGACGGGCGCCTCCTCGTGCGACTTCGTCTTCTCGTCGGATCGGCCCTGCGCCGCGCAAGCGAGGAGTGACGAAGTCCACGACGAGCGGGTTTCGAGGCGCCATCAGCGCGCTTGTCCACCCTGGGCACCGAAGGTCTACGCCCCGCCCCACTGCGGCCTCCCCGCGCTTCGGGGGGGCGCCGCAGATCCAACCTGCGCCAGGACGCGACAGCGGGCGGCCACGCCCAAGGGCCGACCACGCGAGCAGGACCGCCCCCATCGGCCGGGGCCGCGGTGAAGGGGGGGGCACGGCAACACGCCGGCGCGTTGCCGCGTGACGGGCCGCCATGACCCGGGCTGGACGCACCAGCCAAAGCGGCGCGAGGGTGCCTAGAGTTCGACCGCGGCGAGGATGCCCAGATGGTCCGACCCCAGCGCCGGGCGCAACGTCGCCTTGCCGCCCAGGGTCGCGAAGACATGGTCGATCGGCAGCGGGACAAGGCTGGTCAGCCCGATGTAGCTGCCGAAAGCCGGCCCGGCCGGGCGGGTCCCGACGATCTCGGCCAGGCGCGTCACCGAATTCGCCCAGCGGACCATGTTGAAATCTCCGCCCATCACCACCGGCCCCTCAAGCCGGTCCAGCACAGGCAGCAGCAGGTCCACATGGTCGGCCTGGGTGTAGGGCCAGGGCCAGTGCAGGTGGACCGAGACCAGCCAGAACCGCTCCTCTCCCGAGACGACCTGCAGGGCGGCCAGGTTCGGGCCGCAGAAGGCGGTGCCCGGCACCGGTTCCAGCCGGGTCAGCAGGGCCGGGCCTCCGACCCGGCCGCCCGGGCAGATGTGCTGCGTGGGATAAAGGTCGGCAAGCCGCGCCAGCATCGCGGCATTCGGCTTTGTCACCTCTTGCAGCGTCACGATCTGCGCATTGGCGGCACGGATGTCGGCCTCCAGGGCGGGCAGCTCGGCGTTGCGATACATCATGTTCTTCTGGTAGATCGTGTAGCGCCCCGGCACGCCCGGCCAGTTGTGGGCCAGCAGCACCTGCGCCCCGGTCAGAAGCGCCAGCAGCATCGAGACGAAGGCCGCCATCCGCAGGCCCGCGAAACTGGCGAAGACCGCCAGGAGCAGCACCGCCGCTGCCGCGAATCCGCGCCCGACGGAAAGCGAATCGCCCAGCGGATGCAGAAAGCCAAGATAGCCCCCGACCAGCGCCAGCACCGCCCCCGCAAGCGCGATTCCAATCACCTGTTGCCAGATCCTGCTTTCATCTTCCATCACTCGTCCACGCATCCCATCACTCGTCCACAAGGCTGTGCAAGGGTGAACCCATCCTGGCCCCAGTGGTCAATCGCAACTGTTCTAACCCGATCACTGCGGCATAAATGAGTTGCGCCTTTGGCAACAACTCGCCGTCGCATGTCCCTGCCGCGCGCCGGAAGCCGGTCATGTCCTCCGGCCGCAGGCGGTCCAGCCGTTTCAGCACAACCCGGACGCGGGGCGGGCGTTGCGGCCCTCGGCACGGTGCAGGCGGCGGTCCGCAGGGTCCGCGGCGCCGGGTCTGGACGCCGCAGAAGCCTGGGGCCCTGCTCTGGGCTGACGCTCCCGCCCGCACGGGCCGCAGCCGTCCCCTGACGCCTTCCCCTGATGCCTTGCACCCTGACGACCCGCGGATT
This sequence comes from Rhodobacter sp., assembly GCA_013824055.1. GTDB lineage: Bacteria > Pseudomonadota > Alphaproteobacteria > Rhodobacterales > Rhodobacteraceae > Tabrizicola. The sequence continues at coordinate 7,324 of PNNE01000052.1, forward strand.
AAGGGGGCGCAACCCTTGCTGTTCCGGAGTTCCCCGATGATCCCGCGCTATTCCCGTCCCGAAATGGTGGCGATCTGGTCGCCGGAAACCCGCTTCAAGATCTGGTTCGAGATCGAGGCCC
>PNNE01000162.1 GCA_013824055.1 Rhodobacter sp.
GTCGACGTCACCCCAGGGCAGCTCGGCCGGGTTCTTCAGCGCGGTCACCCGCATCGGCCCGCGGCCGACGTCGATGCTGTCTGCGCCCGTGGTCACCGTGGCCGGAAACTTCCCGTGCACCGAATCATAGCGCAAGAGATGGGCGTTCGTCTCGACGGGACCCAGGTCGTTGATTGCCACGACCTCGATGTCGGTGCGGCCCGACTCGATGATGGAGCGCAGCACGTTGCGTCCGATGCGTCCAAATCCGTTGATGGCAACCTTGACGGCCATGACTAGTCCTCCGAAGTTTGGGGTATCCCGATAGCGCTAACAAAGACATATCGCCGGGAAATGCAACCGCAGTTTGACGCGGTCAGTTCCAGAAAGCCACCCAGTCGATCAAGTTCAGGAATTTTCGCGCCAGAAACTGAAACGCCGCCCCGCTGTTGACTGCAAGGTCGGCGACAATGGCGGCGACAATCACCAGGCCCAGCCAGATCGCGATGGTATTGGTCAAGCCGGCCCCCGGAAAGCGGGGCGCCTGGCCCCGGTTACTGTGCGAGCCGCCCCATCACGCCGGCCACATCGGCCATCCGGCAGGAGAAACCCCATTCGTTGTCATACCACGCCAGCACGCGAACGGAACGCCCCGCGACCTTGGTCTGGTCGGACGCAAAGATCGACGACTGCGGCGTGTGGTTGAAGTCGATCGACACCTTCGGTTCGGGGTCATAGGCCATGACCATGCCCATGTAGCCTGCGCAGGCTTCCCTGACGATTTCGTTAACCTCGGCCACCGTGACCGACTTCTGCGCGATGAAGGTCAGGTCCACGGCGCTGACGTTCGGCGTCGGCACCCGGATTGCCGAGCCTTCCAGACGTCCGGCCAGCTCTGGCAGCACCTCGCCGATGGCCTTCCCCGCCCCGGTCGAGGTCGGGATCATCGCCAGGGCCGCACCGCGGGCGCGATACAGATCCTTGTGCCGCCGGTCCAGCGTCGGCTGGTCGCCGGTGTAGCTGTGGATCGTGGTCATGATCCCCGATTCGATCCCGATGCTGTCGTTCAGCACCTTGGCCAGCGGGGCGAGGCAGTTCGTCGTGCAGGAGGCGTTCGAGACGACCTTGTGCTCGGGCAGCAGGCTGCGATGGTTCACGCCGTAGACCACGGTCAGGTCCGCGCGCTTGGCCGGGGCCGAGACCAGCACCCGCTTGGCGCCGCGCCCAAGATGCACGGCCGCGCGGTCGCGGTCGTTGAACTTGCCGGTGCATTCCAGCACCACGTCGACACCCTGCCAGTCCAACTCATCGGGGGTATAGGTCGACATCATCCGGATCGGCCCGCGACCAAGGTCGAGGCCGTCATCCGTGACCCTCACCACTCCGGGGAACCGGCCATGCACGCTGTCATAGCGCAAGAGATGGGCGTTCGTCTCGATCGGCCCCGTGGCATTGATCGCCACCACCTGCACGTCGTTGCGGTTCGATTCCGCGATATGCGCCAGCGTGCAGCGCCCGATGCGGCCGAAGCCGTTGATGCCGACAGTCACGGTCATGCTGCGTTCCCCTGCTGATGCCTGGGCAGGGTCTTAGCCGCTCCACCACGGCGCACAAGACAGAAAGCGTCACCTTATCAGCATGTTAGCGCAATCTTCGCCTGTTTGCGCTAACCCGGCGCAGCGCTTTGCCGAATCCTGCGTTTCCCGGTACACCGACGGTTGCAGGCAGAACGGGGCAGGGCATGAGCGGTCTACTCGCACTTCTCGACGACGTGGCGGCCATCGCCAAGGTGGCGGCCGCGTCGGTCGACGACATCGCGGCCGCGGCGGCCAAGGCCGGGACCAAGGCCGCGGGAGTGGTGATCGACGATGCGGCGGTGACGCCCAAATACGTGCACGGCTTTTCGGCTGACCGTGAGCTGCCGATCATCTGGCGCATCTCGCTGGGCAGCTTGCGCAACAAGCTTGTGGTCCTGCTTCCGGGCCTTCTGGCGCTGGACCACTTCGCGCCCTGGGTCATCACGCCGCTTCTGATGCTGGGTGGGGCCTATCTCTGCTTCGAGGGGGCGGAAAAGCTGGTCCACGCCTTCGCACCCCACGCCGACGAAGCCGTTGCGTCCGATTTCGACACCAAGGACCCGGCCCATCTGGAAGAGGAAAAGGTCGCGGGTGCGATCAAGACCGACTTCATCCTCTCGGCAGAGATCATGACCATCGCCCTGGCCACCATCGAAAGCCCCAGCTTCTGGATGCAGGCGATCACGCTGGCGGTGGTCGGCACCTTCATCACTGTCGCGGTCTACGGCGCCGTGGCGCTGATCGTGAAGATGGATGACGTGGGCCTGCATCTGGCCGCGACGGGCCGCACCAGCGGGGGCAGGGCGCTTGGTCGGGGGCTGGTGCTGGCGATGCCGAAGCTGATGGCGTTCCTGTCCATCCTGGGCACCGCCGCGATGCTTTGGGTCGGCGGCAACATCGTGACCCACGGGCTGGAGGTCACGCATCTCTGGGCCTGGCCCTACGAGACGATCCACCACATCGCGGAGGGTCTTGCCCATGTCGTCCCCGTGGCGCAGGGCTTTGTCGGATGGCTGGTGACCGCTGCCCTGGACGGCGTCTTCGGACTGATCCTGGGCGTGATCCTGATCCCGGTCGCGACCCGAGTGATCGGGCCGCTGTGGGGGGCAGTCTTTGGCAAGAGGGCTGCTGTGCACTGACCACACTGGTAGGGTGGGCGATACCGCCCACCCTACGGTTCAGAGCAACGCCTTCGCCGCTGCGACGGTGGCCTCGGCGGTGATGCCGAACTCGGCATACAGCCGCTCCATCGGGGCGCTGGCCCCAAAGCTGGACATGCCGACGAACCCGGCCTTGGCTTCACGGCCCCGCTCGCCCAGAAGCCAGCGGTCCCAGCCCATCCGCACACCGGCCTCGACCGCGATGCGGACCGGGCCGGGCGGCAGGACCTTGCGGCGGTAGGCCTCGTCCTGCGCCGCAAACAGCTCCATCGAGGGCATGGAGACGACGCGGGTGCCGATGCCTTCGGCCTCCAGCGCCGCGCGGGCCTTGAGCGCGATTTCCACCTCGGAGCCGGTTGCCATCAGGATCACCTGACGCTTGCCCGTCGCCTCCTCCAGCACATAGGCGCCCTTGGCGACCAGGTTGGCATTGCTGTGGGTCTTGCGCACGGCAGGCAGGTTCTGGCGGGACAGGGCAAGGACGGTGGGCCGGGTCTTTTCGGTCAATGCGATTTCCCAGGCTTCCGCCACCTCGACCAGGTCGGCAGGGCGGATGACCAGCGTGTTCGGCGTGGCGCGGCTGATTGCCAGGTGTTCGACCGGCTGGTGGGTCGGACCGTCCTCGCCCAGACCGATGCTGTCATGCGTCATCACATAGACCACGGGCACGCCCATCAGCGCCGAAAGGCGCATCGACGGGCGGGCATAGTCGGTGAAGCACATGAAGGTCCCGCCATAGGGGCGCACGCCGCCGTGCAGGACCATGCCGTTCATCGCGGCGGCCATGCCATGCTCGCGGATGCCGAAATAGACGTAGCGGCCGCGGCGATCCTCGGGGGTGAAGGTGCCCAGGTCGGCGGTCCTGGTGTTGTTCGATCCCGTAAGGTCGGCCGACCCGCCGAAGGTCTCGGGCATGACCGGGTTCACCGCGGCCAGCACCTTTTCCGACGCGGCGCGGGTGGCCAGCTTCGGCAGGTCCGCGACGGCCTGCTTCTTCAGCCCGCGAATGGCGGCGGCCAGCTTGGCCGGAGCCTCCAGCGTGAAGATGCGCGTGAACTCGGCCTGCCTGGCCGGGGACAGGGCGGCGAAACGCGCCTGCCAGTCCGCGTGGGCCTTGGCACCCCTGGCGCCCAGCGATTCCCACCACGTCTTCACATCGGCAGGAACCTCGAACGGCCCGGACTTCCAGCCATAGGCGTCCTTTGCCGCCTGCAACTGCGCCTTGTCGGTCAGCGCCCCATGCCCCTTGGAGGTGTCCTGCGCCGCATGGCCAAGCGCGATATGCGTCTTGCAGGCGACCATCGCGGGCCGGGGGCTGGCCTTGGCGGCCGTCAGCGCCCGGTCGATGTCCAGCGGATCATGCCCGTCACACTCGAACACGTCCCAGCCGCTCGCCGCAAACCGGGCCTTCTGGTCGGTCACGTCGGCGATCGACACCTTGCCGTCGATGGTGATGCCGTTGTTGTCCCACAGCACGATCAGCCGCGACAGCTGCTGCTTGCCTGCCAGACCGATGGCTTCCTGGCTGACGCCCTCCATCAGGCAGCCGTCGCCGGCGATGACCCAGGTGTAATGGTCCTGCACCTTCGCGCCCCAGCGGGCGCGCAGCGATTCCTCGGCCATCGCAAAGCCGACGGCATTGGCGATGCCCTGGCCCAGCGGCCCCGTGGTCGTCTCGACCCCCGCGACATGGCCGTATTCCGGGTGGCCGGCGGTGATCGCGCCCCACTGGCGGAAGGCCTTGATCTGGTCCAGCGTCATGTCGGCATAGCCAGTGAGGTAGAGCAGCGAATAGATCAGCATCGAGCCGTGCCCCGCCGACAGGACAAAGCGGTCGCGGTCCGGCCAGCGCGGGGCCTTGGGATCGAACCGAAGGTGCTTTTCGAACAGCACGGTCGCCACATCGGCCATGCCCATCGGCATCCCCGAATGCCCCGAGTTCGCTGCCGCCACCGCATCCAGCGTCAGGGCCCGGATCGCGGTCGCCCGCATCCAGTGGTCGGGGTGGGTCTGGCGGAGGGTCTGGATGTCCAAGGCGGCATTCCTTCGGCTGAATGGGGTTGCGAAGGCTCTACCCACCACGACCGGCAAGATCAAGCTTGGACCCCAAGGCCTTGGGAAGAAAGGCCGGTCGCCTTTCCGGGGTTTCACGCTAAGATCGGGTCCGACCGGGATGGGGGCGATTCGTCGCCCGTGGCCCGTCACCGGCTGCGTGTTGCAAGGGGTCAGGGATGCAGGACATTACCGAGTTGGAGAAGCGGATCACCGCCGCGCTGGAACGGATCGGCAAGGGCGTGGACAAGCTGGCGACGCAGCCTCGTGCTGCCGCCCAGCCTGCCGCCCAGCCTGCCGCCACGCCCGCCGCCCTGCCTGCCGCCCCCATGACCGACGCCGCCCTCCGCGCCCAGCTGGAGGAGGAAAAGGCGCTTACCGCGCAGCTGCAGGCCCGCCTTCGCGCCGCCAGCGCGCGTGAGTCGAAGGGCGACCTGCAGGACAAGGTTGACCGCCTGACCCAGGAACTGGACGTCAAGGGGCTGGAGCTGCAACGGATGCGCCGCGTCAACGCCTCGCTTCGCGAACAGCTGGAAGCCCTGCGCACCGCCGCCGCCTCGGGCGTCACCGACCCCCACCTCATCAACAAGGCAATGCAGACCGAGCTTGAGACCCTGCGCGCCACCCGCCTGACCGAAATCGCCGAGATGGACGAGATCCTGGCAGCCCTCGAACCCCACCTGACGGAGGCCGGCCATGCCAGAACTTGAAGTCACCATCGGCGGCCGCCCGTTCCAGGTCTCGTGCCAGCCGGGCGAGGAACACTTCCTGCGCGCCGCCGCCGGGATGCTGGATGCCGAAGCCTCGCCGATCATCGCGCAGATGGGCCGGTTGCCGGAAGCCAAGATGCTGCTGATGGCGGGGCTGATGCTGGCCGACAAGACCGCCGCTGTCGAGGATGAGCTGCGCACCCTTCGCGCCCGTGTGGCCGAGCTGGAAGCCCGTCCCGTCGCCACCCGCGACGTCGCCGTGATCCCGCCGCAGGTCAACGAAACCCTGGCCGAGATCGCCGCCCGCGCCGAAGCGATGGCTGCCCGGGTCGAGGAGCAGCTGAAGGCATGAGGGCGCTCTGGCTGCTTGTCCTGGTGCCGGGCACCGCTGCCGCGCAGCAGTTCACCGGCGCGACCTATGTCTGCGACCGGGGCGTCGAGGTTCCTGCCACCTACGTCAACGGTCCCGATCAAAGCCTGGTCGTGATCAACGTCGACGGCAGCCAGATCACGCTGCTGGGGGAGCCCGCGGCCTCGGGCGCGCGGTATGGCTGGCCCTCGGACGGGTCAGGTTATGTCTGGTGGAGCAAGGGCGACGAGGCGATGCTGTACTGGAAGACACCCGAGGCCGAGACGCTGCTGCTGACCTGCCGCGCAACATGAAAGGCCCGCCGAGGCGGGCCTTGGCACATGCCCTGCCGCCAGACCTGCCGCCCGTCAGGCGTTGGCTTCGCGGATCTTGTCCGCAGCCGCCTTGTCGAAGCTGACGCCCTTGGCTTCCAGAAGCTGGTCCAACTCGCCCGACAGGGTCATCTCGGTAACGATATCGCAGCCGCCGACGAATTCGCCCTTGACGTAAAGCTGCGGGATCGTCGGCCAGTCGAGAAGTCCTTGATCCCCTGCCGGATTTCGGCATCGGCCAGCACGTTCACATCGGCGAACTCGACCCCCATGAAGTTCAAGACGCCTGCCACGCGGCTGGAAAACCCGCATTGCGGCATCATCTTGGTGCCCTTCATGAACAGCACCACGTCGTGCTTGGTGATCGTCTCGCGGATTTGGTCCTGTGCGCTCATCGCCCGTTCTTCCTTTTCCATCTGCGGAATTCCCGCTTCCGGGTGGCCCGCCAGTGTCTTGGCCCATATTTCAACAGTGGCCGCCGGCTTGCAACCGATATGGCGGCGTAGACCTACAGCAATCCGACCAGCCACGGCGCGACCCGAGGTGCCTTCGCCATCAGCCAGGCGGCGAGCCCCTGGGTCCGTCCCTACTCCCGACTGTCGCGCGAGGCCAGATAGGCCGCCATCCGGCGTTCGGCTTCCAGCGTTGCGGCGCGGCGCGCCTCGAAATCCTCGTCCACCGGCGGCTCGCCCCGCTTGCGCGCGGCCCGTGCCTTCAGGATCGTCACGATCCCCACCAGCGGCAGCAACACTGTCACCAGCCCACCCAGTCCTGCACTTGTCGGCATCTTCAAGCTCCTTCAGACCAGGCCAAGGTCATGTCCGACCAGATAGGCTGCGGCCAGCGATCCGACAAGGATCAGCCCCAGAAACAGCGGTCGCAGGTCCGGGCGGTCGGCGACGATCCGCGGCAGACGCACAAGCGCGATCAGCAAGAGAACCAGGATTGCACCGTAGAGGGCGAGGTTGAACGAGACCTGCCAGTCCGGCAAGGGTTCCACGACCTCTCCCGGCTGCGGCCGGTCCAGCCATTCCAGCGCCGCCACAAGTGTTGCGCCAAGCGACAGAACCGTTGCGCCGAGCCGTTCCTGCCGAGGCTCTGCGGCCATCCTGTCCCCCTAGTCCGGAGCTTTGGTGGTCAGCGCCAGCGCATGCAGCGCACCGTTCGGGCCGTCCATCCTGCCCTTCAGCGCCGCATAGACCGCGCGTTGCTGCTGGACGCGGTTCATGCCCTTGAAGGACGGGTCGATCACTTCGGCCGCGAAATGCGCGCCGTCATCA
>PNNE01000278.1 GCA_013824055.1 Rhodobacter sp.
GGATGGTGCGCGGATCGTCGTGGCAGGCTAGGGCTGGGCGCGCAGAAGAAGGAGGACTCCGGACAACAGGACCCCGATGCCGGTCAGTTGTCGGGCGGTGGCGCGCTGGCCGAAGGCAAAGCGGGCGAGAAGAAGGGCCAGCACGACCTCGACGAGGGCAAGGGTGCGGACATTGGCTGCGGTGGTGAGCGCGAAGCCGGTGAACCAGAGGGCCGAGGCCAGCGCCCCGAGGAAACCCGCGGCCAGGCAGGGCAGGATGGCCTTGCCGCTGCCGGTCAGGGCGGCGCGGTCCTTGACGGCGAGCCAGGCCCCGAGCGCGAGGGTCTGAAGGGCCAGCGCAAGGGCGAGGATGGTCAGCGCGCGGATCAGGAAGCTGCCGTCGGGCAGCGCGGTGATGGCACCTCGAAAGCCGATGGCCGACAGGCCGAAGGCAAGGCCGGCGAGAAGGCCCAGCGTGGCGGGGCGGAGGTCGGCCAGCATCGAGCGGGCCTGCCCCGGTTTCGTCGTCATGACCAGGACCCCAGCGACGGCGACGGCGATGGCGGCAAGCATGGGCAGCGTGAGCGGCTCGCCCAGGACGGCCCAGCCGATGAGGGCGACGAGGACCGGCTCGATCTTCAGCCAGGCGGTGACGATGCCGAAGCCTTGCGTCCGCATCGCCTGCAGCATCAGGGCGGTGGCGCCGATCTGGGCAAGGGCGCCAAGGACGGTGAAGGTCAGGGCGCGGGGGGTAAGGGTCGGGAGTGGCGCGCCGCTGGCCCAGAGCGCGAGGGCGAGGAAGGCGCAGGCGAAGGGCAGGCCGTACAGGAAGCGGACGTTGGTCGCCCCCAGGGTGCCGAGCCGTTCGGTCAGCCCGCGCTGGGCGGCGTTGCGACCGGTCTGGGCCAGGGCGGCAGCCAGGGTCACGGGAATCCAGAGCATCCTAAAGCCTGCGCCGGGTCGCGCGGCCATGCCGCGGCGTGCCCGGGTCGATCATCGCCTTCTCGTCGGCGCCGAAGAAGCAGAGCCGCAGCCTGGTGCCGTTCACGGCATCGGCAAAGCAGGCGCGGCCGGGGACGCAGGCGGCGCGCCTGGTCTGCAGGGCGGCTGCAAGCAGCAGGGCGGCGTCGATCTGCGGCGGCAGGGTCAGCTGCGGCGGCAGGGTCAGGAAATCTCGGTCTTCCAAGGCCCTGCGCCGCGTGCTGCGCGTTGCCAGAGTAGCGGTCCAGTTCATTCTGCCGTTCCCCTTGTCGCGGCAGGCTGCCCAGTCAGGTGCCCCGGATCGTGTCGATCATCAGCTTGACGTTGTCGGGGTTCGCCTCGGGGGTGATGCCGTGGCCGAGGTTGAAGATGTGCGGGCCCTTGGAAAACGCTCGGACGACGTGCTGCGTCGCGGCAATCAGGGCCTGGCCGCCGGTCACCATGTGTTCGGGCGCAAGGTTGCCTTGCACGCAGCCGTCGATCTGGACGTTGGCGGCGGCCCATTCCGGGCTGACCGAGTTGTCGATGGCGACGCAATCCGCGCCAGTGCGGTGGGCAAAACCGATGTAGCCCTGGCCTGCCTCACGCGGGAAGGCGATGACGGGGATGCCGGGGTGGCGGGCTTTCAGCGCCGAGATGATCGCGGCCGCTGGGGCCTCGGCGAAATCGCGGAAGTCCTGGCCTTTCAGGCTGCCGGCCCAGCTGTCGAAAAGCTTGACCACCTCGACCCCGGCGTCGATCTGGGCAGAGAGGTATTCCACGGTCGCCTCGGTGATCTTGTCGATCAGGGCCTGGAAGGTCGGGCGGTCCCGGGCTTTCAGGACATGGGCGGCGGCCTGATCCTTGGAGCCCTTGCCCGCGATCATGTAGGTCGCGACAGTCCAGGGCGCGCCGGCAAAACCGATGAGGGTGGTCTCGGCGGGCAGTTCGCGGGTGAGGATGCGGATCGTCTCGTAGACCGGGTTCAGCGTGTCGTGGATCGCCTCGGTCGGTTTCAGGTTCGCGACCTGGCCGGGGGTATCGGTCGTCTCCATCCGGGGGCCTTCGCCGGTTTCGAACCAGAGCTTCGGGCCAAGCGCCTGGGGCAGAAGCAGGATGTCGGCGAAAAGGATCGCCGCGTCAAAGCCGTAGCGCCGGATCGGTTGCAGCGTGACCTCGGCGGCCAGGTCGGGATTGTAGCACAGCTTCAGGAAATCGCCCGCCTTCGCCCGCGTCTCGCGGTATTCCGGCAGGTAGCGGCCGGCCTGGCGCATCATCCAGATCGGGGGGGTGGGCAGCACCTCGCCCTTGAGCGCGCGCAGGATCGTCTTGGTCATCATGGGTCCTTTCATGTCGGTTCATGGGTCGGCTGTGAGGGCGATGTTGTCAAGCGTTGTCAGGCGCGCATGACACGGGTAAGCCTTGGCGCATGAGCGATGATCTGCCCACCCCCGCCCGCCCGCTGAAGATCGGCACCCGTGGTTCGCCCCTGGCCTTGTGGCAGGCGCATGAGACCCGGCGCTGTCTGATGGTGGCGTTTGCCCTGCCGGAAGCGGCCTTCGAGATCGTGGTGATCAAGGTCATGGGCGACCAGATCCAGGACAAGGCCTTGCGCGAGATCGGGGGGAAAGGCCTCTTCACCCGCGAGATCGAGGAGGCCTTGCTGGACGGCGGGATCGACATCGCAGTCCACTCGATGAAGGACATGCCGACGCTGCAACCCGACGGGCTGGTGCTGGACTGTTATCTGAAGCGGGCAGATGTGCGGGATGCGTTCGTCTCGCCGCATTACGGGTCGATTGCAGAGCTGCCTTCGGGGGCGACGGTGGGATCATCGTCCTTGCGGCGGCGGGCGCAGCTGGCGCTCAGGCGGCCGGACCTTCGCCTCGTGGAGTTCCGGGGGAACGTGCAAACGCGGATGCGCAAGCTGGAGGAGCGGGTGGCGGATGCCACCTTCCTGGCGATGGCGGGTCTGACGCGGCTGGGCATGGTCGGCGTCGCACGGTCGGCGATCGCGCCCGACGAGATGCTGCCCGCCGTTGCCCAGGGCGCAATCGGGATCGAGCGACGGTCGGCAGATGCGCGGGTGGCGGCGCTGCTGGCGGCGATCCACGACCACGAGACCGGGCTGCGGCTGGCGGCGGAGCGGTCGTTCCTTGCAACGCTGGACGGGTCCTGCGAGACGCCGATTGCCGGGCTGGCGGTTCTGGAGGGCCCGGAGCTTTGGCTGCGCGGCGAAATCCTGCGGCCGGATGGCTCGGCTTCGGTGGCGGGCGAGCGGCGCGGTCCGGTGAGCCAGGGCGCCGAGATTGGCCGGGCGCTGGCCGAGGAGCTGCTTGGTCGGGCGGGGCCGGGGTTCTTCGACTGATCGGGGCGGAGACTGAAAGGGGCGGAGACTGAACGGGAAGGACCGGGCGGGTGCGCTGGCGGCTCGTCGGGGACTTTGTCCCTCCTCGCGGGTTTGCGAGGAGGAGCCGAAGGCGAACGAGGAGCGGTCCGTCAGGCGTGGCGACTTACGCGTGTATTGCGCCGTCACCGCAGGCCAGCGCGGCCTCGCGGACGGCTTCGGACCAGGTCGGGTGCGCGTGGCAGGTCATCGCCAGGTCCTGGGCTGACGCGCCGAATTCCATCGCGACGCAGACCTCGTGGATCAGGTCGCCCGCCGCCGGGCCGATGATGTGGCAGCCGAGGATGCGGTCGGTGGCGGCATCGGCGATCAGCTTGACGAAGCCCTCGGCCTGGAAGACGGCCTTGGCGCGGGCGTTGCCCATGAAGGGGAACTTGCCGACCTTGTAGGCGCGGCCTTCGGCTTTCAGTTGTTCCTCGGTGAGGCCGACGTTGGCGACCTCGGGCGTGGTGTAGATCACGCCGGGGATGACGCCGTAGTTGACATGGCCATGCTTGCCCGAGAGGACCTCGGCCACGGCCATGCCTTCGTCTTCGGCCTTGTGGGCCAGCATCGGGCCCGCGATGGCGTCGCCGATGGCGTAAAGGCCGGGGATGCTGGTCTGCCAGTGGGCGTCGGTCTTGATGGTGCCACGCGGCCCCATCTCGACGCCCAGGGCTTCGAGGCCGAGGCCGGTGGTGTAGGGCTTGCGGCCGGTGGCGACGAGGACGATCTCGGCCTCCAGCGTCGCCTCGGCGTCGGTCTTCTTCAGCTTGTAGCTGACAGTCGCGCCCTTCCTGGCCTTGGTCACCGACTGGACGGCGGCACCCAGGACGAATGTCAGGCCCTGCTTGGTCAGGATGCGCTGGAAGGTCTTGGCGACTTCGGCGTCCATGCCGGGGGTGATGGCGTCGAGGTATTCGACCACGGTGACTTTTGTCCCAAGACGGGCGTAGACGCTGCCCATCTCCAGCCCGATCACGCCCGCACCGATGACGACCAGGCTTTTCGGCACGGATTTGAGCGTCAGCGCGCCGGTGGAGGTGACGACGGTTTCCTCGTCCACTTCGACGCCGGGGAGGCTGGAGGCCTCGGACCCGGTGGCGATGACGATGTTCCTGGCGGTGTGGGTTTCCGCGCCGACCTTGACCTGGCCGGGGGCGGGGATGGTGGCCCAGCCCTTGATCCAGGTGATCTTGTTCTTCTTGAACAGGAACTCGATCCCCTTGGTGTTGCCCTGGACGACATCGTCCTTGTAGGCCTGCATCCTGGCCCAGTCGACGGTGGGGTGCGCGCCCATCAGCCCCATCTTCTCGAAGTTCTCATGCGTCTCGTGCAGCATGTGGGTGGCGTGCAGCATCGCCTTCGACGGGATGCACCCGACGTTGAGGCAGGTGCCGCCCAGCGTCTCGCGTCCCTCGACGCAGGCGACCTTCTGGCCGAGCTGTGCCGCGCGGATGGCGGCGACGTAACCGCCGGGTCCGGCGCCGATGATGATGGTGTCGAAATCTGCCATTTGGTCGGTTCCTTGTGGTTCGGGTCGGAGCCGGGGGTTTCACACCCCCGGACCCCCGTGGGATATTTGGCGACAGAAAATCGGGTCAGAGGAGGGCGGCCACGATCATCGTCAGGGTTGCGAAGAAGCCTACGCTCCAGATCGCCGAGCGCCAAGGGCGCCAGCCGAAAGCATAGGCGGGGATGTAGAGGATGCGGGCCGCGAGGTAGGTCCAGGCGGCAAACTGGGTGATCTGGGTGGACTGGTCGCCGAGGGTCACGACGACGACGGCGAGAGTGAAGAGGATCAGCCCCTCGAAATGGTTGTTCATCGCGCGTTGCAACCGGCCGGTCACGGTGGAGATCTGCCGGGATGGCGGGCGGTCGCGGGGGCTGGAGGTGTAGCCCACGCCAAGCTCTTGGTTCGCGGGGACGGCAAAAAGGGTGAACTGGACGGCCTGCAGCAGGCCCGCCAGGGCGAGGGCGGTAAGCTCGGGGGTCATGCGGTGGTCCTTGCGGAGGGGAGGCTGGCGCGGCGTGCCAGAAACCAGGACTGGCAGGCGGCTTCGGCCTCGGCCAGGCCGGGCAGGGCGCGGAGGCGGGCAAGCTCGGCCTCGACCTCGGGCCAGCGGCTCAGGATGGAGCGGTCCTGGGTGTCGTTCCGGTTGGCGTGGCGGTGCCAGGTGGAGCCGGGGACATACTTGTCCCAGGCCGGACCCATGCCGCGGCCGCGGGCCTGTTTCATGCGGAAGCTGTCGGTGGACCGGATGGCGTAGTGGTTGACCACGGTGCCGCCCTTCAGGGCTGCGTCGACGGGGTGGTAGCGGGCGACCGGCTTGCCGAAGAGGGGCGCGGAGGACAGGGGCTCGCCCGCAGTGTTGACGGCAAGCGGGGTTTCCACGCGGGGTTGGGTGGGCATGTGGTCGGAGGCGCCGGCAAAGGCGCGGTGGCGGAAGATCGACTTGAACTTGACGGTGGCCGGGTCGGGGGCGGGTTCGCAAGCCGTGAAGGCGCGCAGGGTTTCGCCGGGCCAGGTCTGGTGGCCGTTGTCACCGAACAGGCGCCAGGGCAGCGCGATGGTGTGGGCGTCCTGGGCCTTGGCGATCAGGTCCCGGACAGGGCCTGCACCGGGGGCGACGTTCAGGAACTCGTCCGAGTCGAGGTGGGCCAGCCACTCGGCCTTGGCGGTGGCGAGGTGGGCGAGGGCGCGGGCGATGCCCTGTCTTTGCGGCGGCTCACCCGGCGGAAGGGGGTTCGGCAGGTGGTCGATCTGGCCGTGAGTGGCCAGGAGGTCGAGCAGGCGGTCGGAGCCGTCGTCGCAGTCGTTCGAGCAGATCACGATGGGCCCGAAGCCGACGACGCGGTGATAGGCCAGCCATTCGAGGATGTGGATGCCCTCGTTGCGCATGCAGGACATCAGCGCGACGGGGGGCTGTTCCGGGGTCATTCCAGGACGCCCACCAGTTTCAGGTCGAGCATGACGCGGTCGAGGTTGTCGTAGGCCTGCCGCCAGTCGGGGCGGGTGGCGCAGAGGGCCTGAACCTCGGCCCAGGCGGTATCGGGGGGTGGCATCAGGGCTTGCGGGTCGGCGGCTGCGGTGAAGGCGGCGACGGTTTCGGGGGGCACGTCGTGGGAGGCGAGGATCGCTTTGGCAGAGGTGATGTCGGCCTGCCAGTCGGCGCTGATGCGGGCGTGGGTCTCGGGGTCGAGGGCGGAGCAGGTCAGGAAGACGCGGTGTTCGGTGATGGCCTGGGAGAGGAGGATGTCGGCGGCGGGGGAGCCCGTGGGGAGGATTTGGGCGTGGGTGGGGGTGGTGAGGAGGAGGGCGGTCGCAAAGATGGACATTGGGGTGCCCCCAACCCCCAGCGTCGGAGCAGTGCCCCAACCCCCTCGAGGGGGAGGGGAGGCGCTTGTCGCGGCGGTGGGGGTGGGGTGGGGCATATGGGGTCCGGGGTGGGGGCAGAGGACTGAAGCTGGTCGCAGTTTATCTGGCTTTCTCGTTGGGATCTTTGCTTGGCTTTTTGATTGCGTCGGAGTGTAGCGTCGAATGCCTGTGGCGCCTGATGATGAAAACAACGATGGGAACCCAACCGAACGTCGCGATAAACACCAGAAACCATTGGCCGATTGCGTCGCGCCCCAATGCCTTGCGTTCCATTCCCCCTAGCAGGACATAGGCAAGGGCCACGGCCCAAAGCGCCGTGGAAGCGCGGATCAGAAACCTGTAGCGCAGCGCGGGATCGATGATGGGAAACTGCTTTCCCTTAGCCTCCTGCCTGGAAATCCACCATTCGGCGAGCCGCTGACCAAGAAGGATCATACCAACACCCTTCTTGGCCCAGTGCTGGGAAGGATACGGACCCCCAGCCCCTCCCCACGAGGGGGAGGCGAGGCGCTTGTCGCGGCGGTGGGGGTGGGGTGGGTCATGCGGGGTCCGGGGTTTGCGTAGGGTGCGCTACAGCGCACCGGGGATGGTGCGCTGTAGCGCACCCTACGGTGTTGGCCCCCCTCACAAATCCATCAGCAGCCGACGCGGGTCCTCCAGCGCCTCTTTCACCCGCACCAGGAACGTCACCGCTCCCTTCCCGTCGA
>PNNE01000035.1 GCA_013824055.1 Rhodobacter sp.
GTCCCGTCGTAGTCGCTGAGGATGTCCTGCAAGAGGTCCAGGGTCTCGACGTCCAGATCATTGGTCGGCTCGTCCAGGATCAGAAGGTTCGAGGGCTGCGCCATCAGCTTGGCCAGCAAGAGCCGCGCCCGTTCGCCGCCCGACAGGCTGCGGACCGGGGCGCGGGCCTGGGCTTCGGCAAAGAGGAAGTCCTTGAGATAGGCCACCACGTGCTTTGGCGTGCCGCGGACCATCACCTGGTCCGACGAGCCCGAGACGCGCATCAGGGGATCGACCGTCAGGTTGTCCCAAAGGCTCGCCTCCAGGTCCAGCCGGGTGCGGGTCTGGTCGAACACGGCGATCTCCAGGTTCGTGCCCAGCGACACCTTGCCGGAATCAGGTTGAACTTCGCCCGTCAACATCTTGAGAAGCGTAGTCTTTCCAACGCCGTTCGGTCCGACGAAAGCGACCCGGTCGCCCCGCAGGACGCGGATCGAAAAGTCCTTGACGATCAGCTTGTCGCCGTAGGTCTTGGTCAGCCCCTCGGCCTCGATCACCCGTCTGCCCGAGGTCGGGCCGGAGTCCAGCGCGAAGGCCGCCGTCCCCTGCCGCCGGATCTGCGCCGCCCGGTCGGCCCGCAGCGCCTGCAGCGCGCGGACCCGGCCCATGTTGCGCTTGCGCCGCGCGCTGATGCCTTCGACGGCCCATTTCGCCTCGTGCTTGATCTTGCGGTCCAGCTTGTGGCGGGCCTCGTCTTCCTCGGCCCAGACCGTCTCGCGCCAGTCCTCGAAGCCTTCGAACCCCGACTCGCGGCGGCGCACCTCGCCCCGGTCGATCCAGAGCGTCGCCTTCGACAAGGCGCGCAGGAAGGCGCGGTCGTGGGAAATCAGGACAAAGGCAGTGCGGGTGGTGGACAGCTCGGCCTCCAGCCACTCGATCGCGTGGATGTCGAGATGGTTGGTCGGCTCGTCCAGAAGCATCAGCTCTGGCGCCTCGGCCAGCAGCTTGGCCAGCGCGGCGCGGCGCCGTTCCCCACCGGAGGCCGTGGCGACCGGGGTTTCGGGATTGAACTTCAGCCCTTCGGCCACCACGGCAAGGCGGTAGTCCATTCCTTCGGGCAGGTTCGAGGCCGCGAAATCGCCAAGAGTGGCAAAGCGCGACAGGTCCGGTTCCTGCTCCATGTAGCCGACAGTCACGCCCGGTGCCACGGTGCGGTTGCCCCGATCCGGTTCGACCAGACCCGCCATCACCTTCATCAGCGTCGACTTGCCCGACCCGTTGCGGCCGACCAGCGCGATGCGGTCGCCGGGCTGGACGGTCAGGGAAAGGTCGTCGAACACCGGATTGCCGCCGAAGGTCAGCGAGATGCCGGAAAGCTGAAGAAGGGGTGCGCGTGCCATGCGGGCGAGGTAGAGGGGGATTTGACCGACGTCAACGTCTGGTCGTGCCCGGCATGGCAGACTGCGACAGATCCGGGGCAATTGGAGAGACACATGGCACCCCTTGACGGTATCCTGATCCTGGACCTGACGCATGTGCTGGCGGGGCCCTTCTGCACGCAAATCCTGCAGGACCTGGGCGCGCGGGTGATCAAGGTCGAGCGGCCGGGGACGGGCGACGACACCCGCGCCTTCCCGCCCTTCGTGCAGGGCGAAAGCGCCTACTTCGCCACGCTGAACGCGGGCAAGCAGTCGATCGCGCTGGACCTGAAGGCCGAGGCTGACCGCGGGATCTTCGACCGGCTGGTGGCGCGGGCCGACGTCCTGGTCGAGAACTACCGTCCCGGCGTGATGGGTCGGCTGGGCTATGGCTGGGAGGTGCTGCACGCCCGCCATCCGCGGCTGATCTATGCTGCGGTCTCGGGCTTTGGCCAGACCGGGCCGGACGCGCTGAAGCCGGCCTATGACATGGTGGTGCAGGCCCGCGGCGGGGTGATGTCGATCACCGGGGAAACCGGTGGTCCTCCGGTCCGGGTCGGAGCCAGCATCGGTGACATCGTCGCCGGGATGTATCTGGCGCAAGGCATCCTTGCGGCGCTTTTTCAGCGCGAGAGGACTGGCGAGGGCGCCCTGGTCGACGTGGCGATGCTGGATTCGCAACTGGCGATCCAGGAACACGCGGTCGCCATCACCTCGGCCACCGGGGTCGCGCCGGGGCCGACCGGCGCGCGACATCCCACGATCACCCCTTTCGCGACCTTTCGCGCCGCCGACGGCTTTGTGGTGATCGCGGCGGGCAATGACGCGATGTTCGGCAAGCTCTGCGCTGTCCTGGGCCTGACCATCGCCGCCGACCCGCGCTTTGCGACGAACGCCGCGCGCTGCGAGAACCACGCCCTCGTGAAGCGGCTGATCGAGACCGTGACCCTGGGCCAGCCCGTCGCGCACTGGCTTGCGGTGCTGGACGCCGCAGGCCTGCCGACAGCGCGGGTGCAGGACATGGTCGAAGTGCTGGCCGACCCCCAGATCCGGGCGCGGAACATGGTGCTGCCGGTGACGCCGCATCCGGGGGGGCCGGCCTTCACGGCCACCGGCAATCCGATCAAGATCTCCACCTTGCCCGAGACCGCCGCCCTGCCCCCGGCGTCAAGACTGGACGGGGACCGGGCGGCGATCCTGGCCTGGCTTGAGCAGGGTTAGGTCCGTGCAGGCGGGTGCGACCGGTTTTCAAGCAGAACGGCATGCGCCGCAGAATTGGTCGAACGGATCAGGCTCTGGGCGTGGCTCGGTGCCGGAATAGGCGCGGCATCTGCCGCTTCCTGTCCTTGCAACCGGCCACGCTCGGTTTACAACCGGTTGGCGCAATACGACCAGGCCGGAAAAAGCATGACGGACGATGCACTTGTAATCTTCACTCCTTCGGGCAAGCGCGGGCGCTTTGCCGTGGGCACGCCCGTCCTTGCGGCCGCCCGACAGCTGGGGGTGGACCTGGACAGCGTTTGCGGCGGGCGCGGGATCTGTTCCAAGTGCCAGATCACCCCGGGTTACGGCGAGTTTCCGAAGCATGGCGTGACCGTCGAGGCCGACGCGCTGTCGGACTGGAACGCGGTCGAGGACCGCTACAAGCGCATCCGGGGGCTGGTCGACGGGCGGCGGCTGGGCTGTCAGGCCAAGGTGCAGGGCGACGTCGTGATCGACGTGCCGCCGGAAAGCCAGGTGCACAAGCAGGTGGTGCGAAAGCGGGTCGAGGCGCGGGAAATCCGCATGGACCCCAGCGTGCACCTGCATTTCGTCGAAGTGGCCGAGCCCGACATGCACGACCCCTCGGGCGATCTCGAACGCCTGTCGGACGCGCTGCGGGATCAGTGGGGGTTCAGAAGCGTCACCATTGACCTGCCGATCCTGACAACGCTGCAACCGACGCTGCGCAAGGGCGACTGGAAGGTCACGGTGGCGCTGCATCAGGTGGCGGACAGCGACACGCCGCGGATCATGCAGGTCTGGCCGGGGCTTTATGAAGGCTCGATCTACGGGGTGGCGGTGGACCTGGGGTCCACAACCATCGCCGGGCATCTGTGCGATCTGCGCACGGGAGAGGTTGTCGCCTCTTCGGGCCTGATGAACCCGCAGATCCGCTTCGGCGAGGACCTGATGAGCCGGGTCAGCTATTCGATGATGAACCCGTCGGGCGCGGCCGAGATGACGGCGGCGGTGCGGCAGGCGATGAACACGCTCTTCGGTCAGCTTTGCGAAGAGGCCAAGGTCGACCGCGCGCTCATCATGGATTCGGTCTTTGTCTGCAACCCGGTGATGCACCACCTGTTCCTGGGGATCGACCCCTACGAGCTGGGCCAGGCCCCCTTCGCGCTGGCGACCTCCAATGCCCTGCGCCTGACGGCACGCGACCTGGATCTGCAACTGCACCCCGCCGCGCGGGTCTATCTTCTGCCCTGCATCGCGGGGCATGTGGGCGCCGACGCCGCCGCCGTGGCGCTGTCCGAGAACCCCGACAAGTCGGAAGACCTGATGCTGGTCGTCGACGTCGGCACCAATGCCGAGATCCTCTTGGGCAACACCACCAAGGTCCTGGCCTGTTCATCCCCCACCGGCCCGGCCTTCGAGGGCGCGCAGATCTCCAGCGGTCAGCGCGCGGCCCCTGGCGCCATCGAGCGGGTCGAGATCGACCCCGTCACCAAGGACCCGCGCTTCAAGGTCATCGGCTCCGACCTCTGGTCGGACGATCCGGGCTTTGCGGCGGCCACCGCGACGACGGGTGTCACGGGCATCTGCGGGTCGGGGATCATCGAGATGGTGGCCGAGATGCGGCTGGCGGGCATCGTCGATGCCCAGGGCCTGATCGGCAGCCCCGAGCAGACCGGGTCCGACCGGCTGTTCCTGGACGGGCGGACCTATTCCTACCTGGTCCACGACGGCAGCGCCGACGGCGGGCCGAAGCTCACGGTCACCAACCGCGACATCCGGGAAATCCAGATGGCGAAGGCCGCGCTTTACTCGGGCGCGCGCCTGCTGATGGACAAGTTCGGTGTCGACACCGTGGACCGCATCGTCCTGGCCGGGGCTTTCGGCGCGCACATCAGCCCGAAACACGCGATGATCCTGGGCATGATCCCCGACGTGCCGCTGGCAAAGGTCACCTCTGCCGGGAACGCGGCCGGAACCGGCGCGCGGATCGCCCTGCTGAACCGCGCCGCGCGGGCCGAGATCGAGGCGACAGTGCGCGACATCCACAAGATCGAGACCGCCATCGAGCCGCGCTTCCAGGAGCATTTCGTCAACGCCTCGGCCATCCCGAACGCGGTCGAGGCTTTCCCGAACCTTCTGTCCGTGGTCACGCTTCCCGACGTCAACTTCAACACCAAGACCGGCGGGGACGAGGGCGGACGGCGGCGGCGGCGCGGCTAGGCCAGTCCGGCAACCCCTTGCACCTTGGGCGAAAACCCGTAACGTCGCCGACATGGACGATCCCGTCGCCGATTTGATCACGAAATGCGCTGCCGCGGACCGGGAGGCCTTCCGCCAGCTCTATCGCGTGACCTCTGCGAAACTCATGGGTGTTCTCTTGCGTATGTTCCATGAACGCGCAGAGGCGGAGGATGCCTTGCAGGACGTCTACACAAGGGTCTGGTTGCGGGCCGGTCGCTATGATCCGGCCAAGGGCCGGGGCATGACCTGGCTGATCGCCATAGCGCGGAACCTGGCGATCGACCGGCTGCGCGCCCGGCCCGAGGCGACCTCGGACGACGGGCTGGACACGGTGCAGGACAGCGCGCCGCGCGCCGAGACCCGGCTGGTGGCCCAGGGCGAGGCGCGGCGGATGGCCGATTGCTTTGCCACGCTGGACCCCGACAAGGCCGATGCGGTGCGGGGGGCCTATCTGAACGGCCTGTCCTATCTGGATCTTGCCGCGCGCCATGCGGTGCCGTTGAACACCATGCGGACCTGGCTTCGGCGCAGCCTTCTGAAACTGAAGGAGTGTCTCGAGCAATGACCGACGCTCCCCTTACCCCGCAGGAGGCCGAGGACGCTCTGGCGGCCGAATATGTGCTGGGTGTCCTTGACGCAGCCGAGCGGGCCGAAGTCGCGGCCCGGATCAAGCGCGACCCGGCCTTTGCCGCCCGCGTCACCGACTGGGAAGCGCGGCTGGGCGGTCTGAACGACGGCTTTGCCGAGGCCCCTGCCCCGAACCTGCTGCCGAAGATCGAGGCGCGGCTGTTCCCCAGACCGGCCCATGCCCGGCGCTTCGGGGTCTTCGGCTGGCTCTCGGGCGGTCTGGTCGCGGCGTCACTGGCTCTGGTCAGCATCACGATACTGGCGCCGCCGCGGCCCGATCCGGTCGCGATGCTGGCCACCGCCGACAACCGGCTGGCCTACCGGGTCACGCATTTCGGCGGCAGCCTGCAAGTGACCCGCGTGGCCGGCGTCCCCGCTGTCACGGGCCAGGTCCACGAGCTTTGGGTGATTGCCCCCGGCGCAAGCCCGGTTTCGCTGGGTCTGTTGCAGGACCAGCCCCTGGTCGTCGCCTACCCGGTCCCGCCCGCGGGCTTTGTCCTGGCGGTCTCGATCGAGCCCGAGGGCGGCTCGCCGACCGGCGCGCCGACCGGCCCGGTGATCCTGGATGTCGTGATCGGCCAGGACACCTGATCACGAAACCGCGAGCCGGACGGGCGGGCGAAACTTCCGGCAGAAACGATCCGTTCCTTCAGGTGTGAGGCGGGAATGACCCCGACCCTCGAACCTCAAGGAAGCCTCCGATGAACAGCTTGAAACTTGCAACCGCGATCCTGGCTCTGACCTCTGGCATGGCGCTGGCCGATGGCCACGGCAATCCCGACGTCGGTGGCGCGCCGATGTTCATGGACAAGAACATCATCGAGAACGCGGTCAACTCGAAGGACCACACCACCCTTGTCGCCGCGGTTCAGGCCGCGGGCCTGGTCGAGACGCTGTCGGGCGAAGGCCCCTTCACCGTCTTCGCGCCGACGAACGACGCTTTCGCCAAGCTGCCCGCGGGCACGGTGGAAACGCTGCTGAAGCCCGAGAACAAGGATCAGCTGACCAAGATCCTGACCTGCCACGTCGTCGCTGCGGACGCGATGTCGGATGCGATCATGAAGATGGTCGATGACGACAAGGGCGCGCATCCGGTCAAGACCGTGGGCGGTTGCGAGTTCACCGCGATGTACAAGGACGGCGTGGTGATGATCCAGGACGGCCAGGGCAACGTCGCCAATGTCACGATCGCCGACGTCAAGCAGTCGAACGGCGTGATCCACGTGATCGACACGGTTCTCTTGCCGGCCATGTGATCCGGCCATGTGATCCGGCCATTTGATCCGGCAATCGGGCCGCGGGATGGTCACTCATCCCGCGCGTCCGGTCCGGGGCCGGGGGGCAGGTCAGGTCCCCGTCTTGCCGCCTCCGGCCACGGCGGGTCTTCGGGCGCAAGTCCGAAGACCTTCTTTCGTTCGGGACACCGAAAAGGCCGCCCGAAGGCGGCCTGATCCTATTCCGCCGCTTCCTTCGGCGGCTCGCCGTCGGGCCGGTCGCTCTTGGGCTTGCGCGGCCCGCGCGCCCGGCGGGCACGTTCCTCTTTCGGCGCGGCCTCGGGGGCTGCGGTGACAGCCTCCGGCTCGGCCCGCCGACCCGAGGATTCGGGCGTCTCGATCAACCCGCTGTCGTCGCTGCCGTGCAGGTCGATCACATCCGTCGCCAGGGCAGGCTCTTCGGACGGAAGGCTGCGCTCGTCGCGGAAGTCGCGGTTGAAGTCCTGCCGGCGCTCACCGCGATCCTGGCGCTCGCCCCGATCCTGGCGGTCCCGGTCAGGCCGGTCGCCGCGGTCGCGGTCACGCCGGTCCTGCTGGCCTTCGGGACGGTCGCCGCGCGGCGGCTGCCCACCACCGTTC